>NZ_JASATU010000057.1:0-14555 GCF_032906605.1 Leptothoe sp. LEGE 181152 | reverse complement strand
ACTGAAAATCCTCGTGTCGGCGGTTCAAGTCCGCCTCCTGGCATTGCCGGTATATTTATCGGTGTATGTGGTAGAGGGTCGTTGCCCGAGTGGTTAATGGGGGCGGACTGTAAATCCGCTGGCTACGCCTACGTTGGTTCGAATCCAACACGGCCCACCACATAATCTTTTTGCCTTCATAGCTCAGCGGTAGAGCACTCCCTTGGTAAGGGAGAGGTCACGAGTTCAATTCTCGTTGAAGGCTTTACAACTGTCACAGTGGAAATCCTTATTTATCAGGCATTGTTAGACCTGGCCAGGTAGGAAATTGGCACAGTCTAATCAACCCACCTCCAGCCTTAGCTGACCACGCCTTTCAAGCTTCAACTGCTTTTTTACAAACATTGATGACGGCTGCAGGTCATACCGACAATGGCATGGAGCACAGAGCGCTTTGAGGTTGGCGAGATCGCAATTTTCGGGCTGGTGGTCAAGGTGAGCCACGGTCAATGTCCATCGCTGTGGGTGAGCCCTAACCTCAGATTCAGATACAGATATATCCTCTGGCCAGCCTGAGAACAGCTGGTTTATTGCATTCATACGAACCACAAATTCATCCACTGACTCGCCAGATTTTCGGCATATTTTTCCGCAGTCGTCGCATACCCATTTAGCCTCATTCTTAATTTTGAGTGCGATCTCATCCCAGTTATCGGGATACAAACTCCTATCCATCGGCATAGTTAAACGCTCCGTAGTTACTCTTCCTCATTTGAATAAAGTGTGGATAGCTCCGCTCCACACTTTGGGCACCACCAGAGAACACCAGTACCTTGGCATTCTGGACAGTCTTCAACATCACCAGGGGCAAAGTTGATCGCATCTTTCTCATAGAGTGAAACGTCGCCGTCGTCACACCCTGGGTGATCACATAAGCGCCAGTGCGTTGGATAGTGGCCACACTCTGGACATTCCCTGTCATCTATTTCATAGTCCATCTCTTCAACGTCTTCATGAATGAATGGTTCTGAAGACCATTTCAAAATGTCGCTCATTTTCTACAGGGCCTTCTTAAAACGGAATGTCGTCGTAACTTGGCTTAGAATCCCCTGTAGATGCTCGATACAGGCTGATAGGTGGGAAAAAGACAATATAGTATCCCCCATTGGTCATAGGGTTTGGCTCGAAATGAATCGGCGATCGGATTTCGAGAAACCATTTCTTAGGCAGTGATATTTGCATGGTGATTTCCTGTGTGAATCAGTAACTGCTCAACGCATTGATGCGTGGTTCAAGTTGCGGGGTTTACGAAAGAATGCGGGTTTTGAGTGTGTGACAGTTGGCCATTTCAGGCCGCTTTTAGTCCACTGATTCAGAGCAGGCAAATATTGATGCTTTGATCAAGACGTCAATCGGAATTTCTCTGCCAGGAATATCCATGCTGTCTTCGAGCAATAAAGCTATTAACTTTGCCGTATCTGCAATTAAGACAGCTCTATTACCTACCTCTATCGGAGCAGCGTTCATATATCGCTGGGTTACTTCAGCACGTGATTTGGAATTAGGTTGATAGTAATTTTCCACAGCTAAAACTCCGGTACACTAACGCTTCTGGACTGGCTGGCATAGCAGCGCTGAATCATGGCGACGCTGGTTCGACATAAATAAGAGATGTCTTGCTCATCCATGCCTTTTTTGACCAGCTCGGTAATAAAGGTGTGGCGTGCATGGTATTCGCTGAAGTAGAAGGCCACCTTGCGATCGCGCACCAATTGCTCAACGGTGGGTCGCCAGTAGCGAGTTTGAAAGTTTTTGTAGTCGAAAGGGCCACCCTTGACCGATGGAATCAACCAGTGAGTACTCACCGTCTCTGGGTTGATGTCCTCCCTGTAGTTTCGAGTCCGCAGCTCTTCAAGCAATCGTTTCATCTGGGCATTGCAGGGAAACCGCGTAGAGCGATAGGTCTTGGTTGGTTGTTCAATCCTGGTATCGACCGGCAGCGCTTTATTAATCAGAATCTCGCTGAAGTCAGAGGCCACATCCCCCCATTTGAGAGCACTGGCTTCCTCTGGTCTACAGCCGGTGAGGAACAGAAACTTGACCCAAAACGCATAGAACGGATGGTCCCGCTCAAACGCATCAATGATCGCCTTGCGTTCCTGGGGCGTGAATGCGGTGTAGTTATCCTCGGTTATCCGGCGACGCTTGCCCCAGTAACGAGTAAGCCCATCGAATGGGTTGACGGGCAGATCACCCATAGCGACGGCAAACTTACAGGCGGCGTTGAATTGTTGAATGGTTCGTCTGGCGGTTTCTAGTGAGAAGTTGTCCAATAGCCAGGCGCGGATATCGCGCGCATCATTGATATCTGGTTTTTCTTTCATCATTTTGAGTATCCGTTTTTCAAACTTGGCGTAATCCCGAACAACGGTGCTAGGGGCGACGTAGGGGGTTTTGTACTCGACATAGGCAAGCCATAGGTACCAAAGCTCTCTAGGGGTTATCTGGCGATCCATCTCCCCCTTTGCGCTTCAAAAGCTTGAGTTCACCAAACACGATTGACTGAGTAACGGCCCAATCTTTGTGTTGAATTACAGCCACCTCGTTTTCAACATTCAGTACTTTTAGGTGCTTTCTCCCACAAAGCCTTGACATGGTTGACTTTGAGCCGATATAGCGAACGATATCGCCCGGATTCAGATCCACTTTTGTACTTTCTTCAGCACTTGTTGAATAGTGTTGAATTGCTGTTGAATCGCTGTATTCCCCATCAGCAGAGGATTTCAGCGATTTATTCAACACCTCTCTAGATGTGCGGGAAGCAAAAGTGGATCTAGGGTCAATGTCGGCATCGCCCAAACCCTCTCCAGCAGAGGATTCCAGCCCCAGATCCACTTTTCGATCCACTTTTCCCCCTAATTCAACACTGGTATCTATAGATTCATCTCTATCCTTAGGTTCACTTTTTTCTAAAAGTCCACTTTTTTGAGGGGGTCCCCCTACTTGCTTAGGTGTTGAAAAAGTATCTCTATTCTTCTCTGTGTCTGCGTTTGAGCAATTCAACAAGGTATTCAACTGTTGAATCTGTTGAATTGCCTTTCGTGTGTAAATAGCGCCCTGACGCTGACCTCGTTTTTCCACCATGTCATCAGCCTGGAGTCGCTTAAGTACTTCGTACAGGCTTTTCTTAGGCAAATTGGTTTGTTCTGCTATCTGGGTAAGTGTGGACGCTCCAACCTTGTTTAGATATTCCAATACACGGTCTTTCTGGCTGACTTCAACGTTCGGCCCTTTCCAGTTGCCGATTAATTTCCAGTTGAGCGTGTGTGCATCTAGGACGATCTGAAGGTCTAATTTGCCCCAGCCGTTTTCAACATGGAGTCGGTGGCAGCGGTCATCTGCGGCTAAGATGAGTGTCCCTCGGCATGTTGCCCTGATGGCGCTGCTGCCTCGGATGGTGTCAAATACTTCGATATCACCCGCGTTGTTTAGATTGACTTTGCCGGTGTGGTGGACCAGTAGTCCACAGCACCGTTGACGCTTACACATTTCTTGGAGCGGCTCCAGTAGCTGTGACATCTCTGCCGATGACTCACTAATGCTGGAGTCTCTGATCCGACTCAGGGTGTCAAACACCACGAGGCGTGCGCCCAGCTCTTCCACGAGTTCTTCTAGCTCGGTTACCTCGTTGAGTTTGAACTTATCCAGCCAGTAGACGGGAAGTCCTTCGCCCCATCCTTGTTTGAGTTCGCGTTCCTTAGTTTTGGTCTCGCTGTCCTCACAGCGGACATAGATGACGGCTCCTTTACTCGTTGGCCGGCCTAAAAATTTGCCACCGGTGGCGACATCTTTCGCCAAGGTGAACGCCATGAGGGACTTTCCGGCTCTGGGGGATGCAGCCAGTAGAAACAGTTCGTCAGCTGTCAGGATGTCATCGACTAGCCAATCAGTGTAGTCAGCTGCTCTGGCCATCAGCTCATCATTGGTGACCAGGCGTTCCCTTAATGCATTTGCTGATGGTGGTGGCTCCCATGCGATCGCATTTTTGGATGCCAGTTTGATTGTCCGTCTTGCTTCCTCCGGGGCAGTGGCTAGCAAGTAATCGCTAATATCCCACCCTTTTGGGGGGCCTGAATTTTGCTCCTTGGTAGGTACCTGGGCAATTTTTGAACGTCTGCCCAGGGTGGACGATAGTTTGTCAGCGCCCTTACGTCCGGCCTCGTCCAAGTCATAAAAAATGACCACATCCCCAGGGAGGCGGTCAAGTTCTTCTACGGGTGGAATATTGCCAGCTCCACAGGTGAAACATGCGATCGCTGTGTTCGGGTCATCTTTAAATAGATGGCCCAACACCATGGCATCCCACTCGCCTTCACATAAATAGGTTGCGATCGCACCTGGGGGGTGATGGGTGAAGTACACCATCTGAGGAATACCCCATTGGCTCCAAGGGCGATAGTCCTCCTGTTTATCCTTGTCTAGCAACCATGGCCCTACACGTTTCTTTTGCCAGTAGGCCGTTTTGTGGGCGTTGGGAATTGGGATGGATATCGACCCCATGTAAGCATCACCAACTTTGGTCCTGGCAATGCCTAATTGGTACTTCTTAATCAGTGACTCAGTAATGCCGCGATTGATCAGCCATTGCTTAGCTAACACTGATTTGCCCATGAGTGTTTCGTGGGCCTGTTTGACTTTTTGGGGTGAGACCATCGCCTTAGAGTGCTTGTCTGGCGGTGGTACTGTTCGGGCTTTGGGCTGGCCGAGTGCTTCTCTGATTTCCTCGGCGGAATGCCCTCGATGGCATTTGTAAGCGCCATCAGCATCAGGGACCAGTGCTAGATTCTTGCTCTTTTTACCGTCTCTGAGGCAGCAAGGACATTGTGCTCGACCAGCACTGTCAAACTGGACGAAATCTACTATCTTGAACATGTTGATTTCAGGAACGATCCTGAGGCGAAAGATATTAAGGGCTAACGGACAGCCCCGCTCCACATCTCGGTACTAACTATGAGGCTGGCTCGGTGAGTCAGCCTTTTTTTGCTGGTCAATAAAGTCCGAAAACAACACACCCTCGGCCATGCCGGTGTAGAGCCCACGCAGCTCATTGATCTGCTCGGGTGGCAGTCCCATTTTTTCGAACGACTCGATCGCAGTCCACATAAACCGCAGTACATAGAAGCGCTGCTGTGCATTGGTCGCTGCCAGACGTGCAACGACCCAGGTCAACTCCATCGGATCTCTACCCATTGGCATTGGATTGCCCTCCACGCATGAGATAGTCAAGTTCCATTTCGTAGGCGTTGAGGACTTGAAACTTGGGTTGATAAAAGCTTATTTGAAATATGCAGCCATAGGGGGCATCGAGTTTCCTAATTTGAAGAGGCCAAACTATTCCGATCTGGGTGTCTCTCCAACAAGGATGATTATTCATAACGCCCCATACATAAGTGCATAGGTCATGGGTTAATTGATTTATTGATTGCCAGAACATGGGAGTTTGCTTTCTATTTGACTTCATTTGAAATGAGGCCTAATGCCACACACTTTCTGCCACTCTTGCAAGGGTTGAGATAATCAACATGCGGGGACAGGTCGTTAATCTTCCTCCGCATGTTGATGTTGTTTAGGAAGGACTTTCCTGCAGGTGTCCCGTTGCATCATACCTGAAAGATATTTCAGGTGCAACAACTTGCAGGTGCAAGATGTTTCAGGTATGATAAGCAAGAAATCTGATGAAGCCAGTCCGGTCATAGGATTTGTGGAACTACGAAAAGAAAAGGGGGTGACTCAAAGGCAAGTAGCTGAAGCACTTGAATTGTCTGAGAGAACAATCATTGATTGGGAGTCAGGTAAAAGAACGCCAAAGCTATATGTCTGGCAGGTCAAAGCCCTCTGCGAGTTGCTAAGTGTCTCCATATTTGATATGCCAAACAGTTTTGCTAAGGAGGGGGTAGTTACACAAAAAAACGCCGGAGCGTAGCGGCTCCGGCGAATTCAAGAAAAACAGTTAACAGCCCTGGACTCACGATTGGTACCCGTTGCCCAGGGCCATGTCCCTAAAGGAGAGACCTCTTTATGGTATCTAACGAATCCAAAAAAATAAGCCCATACGAGCTATTTCAAGAGTTTTCAGCGCTAAGACTTGAAAGTCAGCAGCTGAGAGAGCGGCTGAAAGCTATCGAGAATTTAGAAACCTCAATAGGCGTACAACTGGTTGATCTATCGTCATGTCCAGATTCTGTTGTTAAAGAAAGCGGCGTAGTTGAGATAGAAGGTCAGATGTATTTTTACTTCCTTGACCTTGAAGCTTTCCTGGTTCGTGACTTTTACGCCATCGGCCATGTGAAACAGAGCGCCTGAGAAGCCCCTGCCTTCCTTTTCCATACAACCAGTTACCAACCGGTCACAACTGGTTGGTAACTGGTTGGCAATCCAGTTGTTAACCAGTTACCAAAATGACTACCCTTGCAGACCTCGCAAAAGAGTACAGTGTTACCCCTCAAGCCGTTGCAAAATGGCGGGATTCAGCCGTGACGACCTATGGAGACCTTAATTACCAACAGGTTGGCAAACGAAAGGAGTATGACGATGACGCGGTTGAAAAAATCCTCAAGTTTCGTCCAGCTCCGACTGAGCCAGACGTTCTGACGGGCAATCATCGCGTCACTGGTCAGCTTGCTGTGGTGCCTAACGCTGCCGACCTAGGCGTATTTAGAGGTGATGTAGAACTAACCACCTTCGATAATCCCCTAGAAGCGGTCAATCAAGCATTATCCTTCGCTGATGGCTTACTGGGTGCGATGGATAAAGACACCGCCTACCAGATGACTCAGATCCAACAAACACAGCAGGCAAACGCCACGCTTCGGAGCAAATTAGATGAGCTAGAGCGCCGCAAAGCCCAGTATCAAACTGAGTCTAAGGTGATGTCGATGTTGCAAGGCAAAGAAGCCGCAGAACTCCAGCAAAACATGAGCGATCTAAAGGCCATGGGCATTCAGGGAGATTGAGTGATGGGGTTAGCAATTATTGTTTTCGGGCTTGTGTTTATCTTCTTCTCAAAAGCCGTTCTTTCAAAGCCAAAACCTAAGGGCCGTAGACCCCCGACACGTCGCCCACCCATGCCACCCCCACCTTACTACTACGAGGAAGACTGAAATGGCTCAACCACTTTTGTTGTTAATAGCAGTAATGGGCTTGCTGGCCGTTGCCAGCGATTCTGACGCTTATGTAGATGACGAGGATCGTTATCCCGATGACAGACAAAGTCTGCCAAGGACGATGATCGGCTCAAGGGTCGTTGAAGACTATCGCCATGAGTGGCAAGACTTTGATTATTTAGAAGAGATTTTCCAGGGGAATCAAGGATATCAGGACGAATGGAATGACTGGGAGGATGCAGCGTAATGGGCTTATTTGATTGGTTTAATCCAAAAGAACCTGATGAAACTGTTGTAGAAATCAGCGATGACTTAGGTGATCATGTTGTTTTCAGTGTGCCGACTCAAGACTACCCAAAGGTTAGACGGCTTTTGAAAAAGAACTTTGCTGATGACATAGATGAACGTATTGCTAAATCAAATCGCGCCCCTTTGCAGAAACAAAGAGACTGGAATATTAGGGACCACGAGGTGTATCGATACAGAGGGGAGAGAGTGATTTATGACGACGAAGACTTGTATGATCCTACTGACCAGGGAGAAGCTGATTATACTGACTATGAACATTCGGCTCAACCGATCGATTGGCCATATTAGGAAAGATATAATCACGGATGTTAGTACTATGAAGGGTTTTCTTATGTCTATGACTGAACCGGTTGAAAACCATTTGGAAAACTTAGACTTGCATCTAGAACATGACAACGGGCTTTATGATGATCTGCCAGGCCAGGAAGAAGCCAAGCAAGAAGTATCCAATTACAAAATCATCATAAATGGCTCGTCAGAAGGCGCATTGGATGATTGTTTTTATATAACAGTTGATCCTAATTACACGCTTTCTCTCTCGATGGGGCAACGTAGCTTATACGAAATTTTGTTGTCGTTTCAAGAGAGTGCCGTCTACACAATCACAACGATTGGAAAACTTGCTGAGGCAATGGGGCTTAAAGACCCGTTAGCTGCATCTAAGAGACTAGAAAACCTTCAAACTTTGAAGGCAATAGACGGCTACAAAGCATAGTGGACTACATCGGGCCTAAAAAGGCCAACTGTCACACAGGTCAACGCTCCATTCCTTCGTTGGGGGCTGTGAATGAAACCGGCGTAACTACGTTGACTAGTTGCGGCCTAGGCAGACATCCAGTCGGGTTAACTCTGGGATGTTTTTTCATGATTGAAGCCTGCGATCGCGCTGACAATGCCGATCACGGACAGCACGGTTTTGCAAATCAGCTCCAGCGTATCGGAGTCGCCAAACAGCAATAGCGATGTGGCGGCCAACACCACGATAGCCAGGCCCAATAGCCAACGGTTCTGCTGCTTCAACCGTGAGTCTTGACGCAGATTTTTGGCTTTCACAGTTCTGAGTTCCGTTTTGATCGTAATGACCTCTTTCTGTAGAGAGAGCGCTGTATCACGGGTGGCCCCCTGCTGAATCGTCAACTGGTCAACTTGCGTCGTCAGGGTCGCTATTTGTTCGTCAGAGTCCTTCAACTCCGCTTTCAAACTATCCACATCTTCAAGACCCAGGGTGGGATAGTCAGTAAGCGGTTCAGTGACGGGCCACTTCAGGAGTAGCCCATAGTCCCCTGTCCTGGGCACGAGCGCATATTCACAGCCTTCATAGATCCGCACGGGGCGATTCAATTGCACACCATTGCGCCAGAGGCCGTTTCTACTCGGTTGGTCGCCCCCATCTTTGAGCATGATCTGGTCCCCCTCGCGGTACACCGTGGCATGGATACGAGAAATCGAGCGCACAAATACGAGTCGTGGGTCCATGCCAACAGCCACTGGGTAGGTCGCCTGGTCCCATCGCCCAATGGTGGCCGGTAGGCGGGCCAAATTGATCGTGTGTCTAATGGGCTGATCTCGCCCTGGCCTGTACTCAAGGATTTGTAGCATTGCCATGTGCCACTTGAGCTTAATCGTCTGGCTGTAAACAGGAGCCAGCATAAAAAACCGTGTGGTCAGTGAGGTTTTTTATTTCCAGAGATCCATCACGAATTGAAATCTCAACCGCCTGATTGTTAAGGCTAATCAGGAGCGCTTGCAGCTGCTTGACAGGCAAGGTTGCTGTCCCCATCGGGGCAATCTGCCCAGGGGGAATAGAGCCCATCAGCGTTTCTGTATGTGACACCAGCATTCCCACCAACTCAGCCGTTTATCCTCAGTCGAATCTGCGTACTCAACCCCAACGCTAATGGTGATCGGTGACGTCACAAAAAAGACAGCCCTGCCTATGGATTCCCGGATTTTGCCGGGTTCTTTACCCGGTTCAGCCACACCCACTGAGCTTTTGTTCAGTGGCTCCAACGTGCTGCTATCCAAGATGGCCATCACGGCATAGCCTTCCATGGTGGAAAAATGAATTCGATACCAAATATCGAAGGTGCCAATCGGTAGCGTGATGTCTTTCCCATCTGGCGATAACGTGATGTCGTCACCAATTCGATAGCAAACATCATCAGAGGCTCTCGGGGACGCTGTCCACGGTATTGTGCGATTGGTCTCTTTAGTCGAAATAAATAAATCGCTTGCCTGCTCAGGGACCGTTAAATAGACCTCCTGATCGGGGCTAGTTCCGGGGTCTGTCGCCGTTTCACCCACTTCATCGGCATAGCCCAGGATAGTGATGTCGTCGGTAGTCGCTCGGCGTTCGGGGGTCGCCAGGGTGGCCCCTAGAATGACATTGGGGGAGACCCGTAGCCCTTCCCCGCCGCCAAGCAATTCCAATAAATCAACGCGCTTGACACTGGGCTTTAGCCTCAGGTCTTGAACCAGGGTGAAGCGTTCCCCGTCTGAGTCTTCAATCCAGATGTTAATATCCTGTAACGTTTTGAGGCCGGTAAAAATAGCCAGCTCAATAATTCTTCCGCTATAGACCGTGTTAAACCTCAAACTGGAGCTTTCAAGCGTGCCAGGTTGGTAGAACCGTAGCTCAGCGATCGGTACTCCTGGGCGGAACGCCTTCACTATTTGAACAGACCGGGTAAATGTCATAGCAAGTCAATCTTGGCCTCTATGGTCACAAGTTGCGCTCTGGCGGCGTCGATTTTCTCCTCAATGCTGTTTGTGGCCTGGCCCCGAAAGGCATAGATGCCAAAGCTGAATTCGGGTATCCACGGCAGGGGAGAGAAACTAATGCGTAAGTCGGATGAGACGGGTTGGAAGATAAACAGCTCCAGGGATTGATTAAGCCGGAGTCGCTGACGGCCTATGACAATCGACTCTACGCCGGTACTACTTTCCCAGATGTCTGGATCATCAATGGTGGCCCCTATGACCACCTGGATGATATCCGCGCAGTTGTACCAAGTAGCTGGAGCTTGGGCATAACTAGCGGCAACTGCCAGGATGTGCGTATCAAAGACTAGCGGGATGTCGAACGTGTCTATCAGTCGGCGGTGGTTCCGTCTAAACCTCAGCCGCTCTGGTTCTGCCACAACCGTATCGAGATAGGCTAACTCCCATTTTCCAGTTCCCGTAACGTCAAGTTTAAGCGTCATAGGTAGGTGATGCCGTTGACCCAATCGTCGTGGGCGTGTATGGCGTCTATGCCATGGTCATCCAGCAGCATGAGATAGTCATCCCAGTTGAGCTGTCCTTGGATAAACCCCTGCAAGGCAAATGACCGTTGCACCATCTGGTCTGCGGCAATCATGATTTCCTCGGGGGTTTGACCGTCAAAAATGATCAGCGGTGTGGCCAGATGGTTGCTCAGGTCGTTTTTATCTAGCGAGAGCGTTTGCATTAGTCGGTATCCAGGGTGTAGTCCTCACTTTCGGGTTCCATCCACATCCGACCGTTTTCTTTGATTTCAGTTCGGATCGCGGCCAAGCTAGCAATGGCCTGAGCCGCAGCCCTCAAATCAGCCGCTGTGAAATCACCCGTTTTCTGTGAAATGGGCGCGGTATAGCTACTGCGTGCCGTCCCTTCACCACTCTTGGTGTAGCTGAGGTAACGAGTTCCCCAAGGCGTACGCTTAGCAACGGGCGTTGTTGCGCCTAAAACAGCGTGTATTTTGGAAATCTCAAATTTAGTGATCTCGATGTAGTCTGCTAAATCTGCGTATTCCAACCCTAATCGGGTGTTGGCAGCGGTCAGCTCGCCGGTATCGGCAACACCTTCAAACCACTTGACAGCGGTTTCTGATGCACGCACAAGAAGGCTGGCATGTACTGGCGTCGCCCCAATTTTTTGATTCAGTGAACGATAACCAACCTGGATTCGGGGCAATGATTCCACGTTGGAATTAAACGTATCGGTACTATCGTTGCGCGTCGCGTAGTAGTTCTCTCGGGCTTCAGCTTGAGCAGCTCGGCGGCGCAATACCCAGCTTGATGGTCGTCTAGCCATAGTGAATTATCTGAGGTGGAGCCCCTACGTTATAGCTCTTGAAATATAGAAAGTTTTTGCCCGGAAAGGTGACACCTTTCTAGCTAAAGTTTTCTAGTGCTCAGAGTTAGACTAATTGACGAGTGCATTAGGCAAAATGCCTGATCGGTCTACCAAGATGATAGGGGCCGGTAAACCATGCACCAATAACTTAGCCCATTGGAAACGGACGGTTGCGACTGGGCGAGTTCGAGGGAGGCGACGGGTTACTCCATAAACGCGGTCTAAGTCAGGAACTACTGGATAAGCATCTGCTGGTTCTGCATTGACCTCATGATTGAAGCGAGCCCAGTCTGGGGTGTCCTGTTGAATATCGAGAACTTGTTCTACTACTCGACGACCTTCATTTTCTGAACGACAGAGCAACTGTAGCTGGTATCCTCTTTCCCAATCCGTGTAAGAGCACATTTCTCTACCTTTCTTCCACATAAAGCCCTCAGCCTGCATGAAATTAGCTTTAATGCGGTTGGCATAGGTTAAAGCAATAGGCTCAGTGATGGTAGATGAATCGTAATTCATTAATCTGAAAGAGATTCGACCATCGACAGGAGCATAACCCGCTTCTGTGTCGCCAACATCTTCAGCAAATCTAAGTACGATTTGAGGCTTTAACTTTCGGTGGACAGCAGCCTTGTAGCGGGTAACGTCAACACCATCTGAACCACCACGTAGAAGCTGATCTGCAAAGCGACCGCGCATTGTTTCAAATAGCAGCATTCGACCGATAGTCATGTTGAATGAGTCATCATCACGATGGTCACAGGCTAGCGCCAGGCTGCTCCGAGGAGTGCTGATATCTAAATCACCATCCAGGTCCATATCTTTGAACCATTCACGTATTTCTCGCTTGAATGTACGGCGGATGGTGTCTTGAAGGTGTTCAACTGGGCTGAAGTTGTCAGGGAGTGGCATCGTCTGGAGGGTCTCCTTTAGCAGCGTCGGTTCCAATAACTACATCTGGGCCTTGACTGACTTGCTGTTCATTGGTGGCAGCGGTGGCTATTGGTTCATTCTCTGGTTGCCCTGGGATATCGTCGGGTCCCACATCTGCGATCGCATCTTTAAACCGTTGACGCGCTTCTCCCAGTTCGGTGACTTCCTCTTGAATTTCACGAACATTGGAAGTGACGACGGCGAGACTATCAGCGGTGTCTTCGACTGACTCCAGGCCCTCAAACACACGGCTGAGCTTATTGCGATAGGAATCTTGCACCCTGGCACGCTCAGCCATCCAGGGATATGAGCGCTCTCCTACGACTCCATATTTTTTAAGCGCATTGCCAATCTTGCCGGTATTCTCGGCAGTCCATTCCAGCAGGTCTGACGTGGTATCGCTGATGTTGCGAATGGTCCAAATGATGTTACTACCAGCCTGAAGCACGCGATTGGCCTTTTGCCAGCTGGTGCGGGTGTCTTCATAAACATCTTCACCCACCACGGATTTAATGAAATTGGTGACACTATCACCCACTAAACCATTGATATCAAGGGCGTTGCCATCCTCGTCCTTGACCCCAACAGCGGCTAAGGCATTGCTCACGACATAGCCCAGCGTTTCGCCAATGTCACGGCTGATCATCGCGCCATTGTGGAGCACGGTGACGAGGGTCATGAGATTAATGAGCTTATCGATATGGGTGTTTTGCCAGGCCTTTTCGGCAAATTGTTGAGCCTGTTGCAACCGGGTTAATATCGTGACGCCTTGCGCATTGTTAGCAGCGATGCCAACACTATTGGCCGTGGTGGTCGCATCAATTTTTGCCAATAACCCCAGCTGGGCGGCATCAGTAGCATTGTTGGCGAATAGCTTTTTAACGCCATCCAAGATCCCTTTGTTACAGCCACATTTGTCGCCTTTCTTTCCAGGGGGCAGGTTAGGTTGACCACCCCCACCGTTGCCAGGCGCAGCACTCGGCTTGTTTGCCGGTCTAGGCAGGCTCGGAGTGCTCGGCTTACCCCCTGGCCCACCCGCTGGCGTGCTGGGCTTCGCGGGTCCGGGTCCCCCAAGCCCAGCAGCGGCACCGAGACCGATTGCAGCTGCTGCGGGCAGGGCGAGGGAGGCTGGACTGGGTGTTGACGTACTTGGCTCAGGAGATGACTGGCTCTCACCATACCCCGGTGTCCGGGGTGCCGGTTGAGGAACGTATGGGTTCGGCTTTTTGCTTGCTGATTTCCCGCTAGAGACCTCGACTACATCAATAATTTCAAGTCGAACGTCAATGACGTCTGAATTGCTCGTTCCTGTGCCGAATACGATATGCCTTTCTCTGAATTTATCGAATGTCTGGGACGCGCCATCAGGAGAGGTGACGCCAATGTACTTGTGTTTTCCAGTGATATTGTCGGGGTCACTGTAGCTGGTCTTTCCGATCGGTCCAGTTACCCCCCTCTCTGTTCTTGGCCCTAGTGGAATCCAGTCGGTTTCCCCTTGAGAGGAGCCTTCGCCGTATTTTCTGGATGGCTCGTAAGTGACGTCGTACCTCTTCCCGGATTCCCCCCAGAAGTCAGGCTCAGTCCCGTAGCTTGGATCAGGTGTTTCCCGGCTTTGCCTGTGTGGTGCTCTGCTCCAGCCGAAAAAGCTGTCTATCCCCTTACCTATATTGCCGAAGAAGTCATTGACTCTCCCGGAAACGGCATCAGCGCCTAGCGAGTTGTCGAACCGTCTGCCAGCTTGAACGGCGTCAGATGCTGAACGTCCCCTCATGAGGGCCGCTGATGTGGATGCCAGTCCAGCAGGGGCGTTGAGTAGGCCTTCGCTGATCATTCCTGCGGCACTTGAGAAGGGGTCAGCTAAGGCTCTTGCTGTGGCCTGGGCAGGCCCTTGGCCTTGACCGAGATTGTAGGCCGCTGTCCCTACGGCTGTGGCGGTAGCTAAGGCAGCGCTGGCTTTCTGGGGACCGGATAGATTTGAAAGAACATTTGCGGGGGCTGGAAGTCTTACGGATTGGATGGCCGTTCTAGCTCTGGGGACCTGTAATCTCATCCCTTGCGCCGCCGCCCTCACTGGGGACA
>NZ_JASATU010000056.1:0-16212 GCF_032906605.1 Leptothoe sp. LEGE 181152 | reverse complement strand
CAGGGGTACTTAATTGAAATTCTAATCAATGCAGCGGATTCTCTGGTCAGACCTTGGATACGGGGGCTGGAAACCCTTCTCTCCTCAGAGCAAGTCGCCATTAATTTGGGCAAAACTTAGGTATTAAATCCGTTTGACAGCAGTGGATTTAACGGTGTTGGTAACAGTGGCCAATGGTCTGGACTGGGTATTAGTGAAGCGCTATTACTGAGTGAGTTAAACGATAGCAGCAATCTGTTAGGGGACGAGTCTATAGTCTCTTCATTGTTGTCATCACCATTTCTCTCGAACAACACTTCTCGGTTTTCGTCCGGCGTTGATCCTCTAACGGGTCAGTCGTCTGCACTTCAAGCCTTTTTTGCGGCGACTCAAGCTGCTACAGAGGCAGGACTGCCTGACCTGACGACGACGCTCCAGTCGGTTGGTCTTAAGGATCGTCTCGTTCCAGGGGCCACCGGCAAACTGAAGGTAACGTTGTCTAATCAAGGGGGCTCTAACCTTAGAGATAAGGTTACCCTGACCGCCTATGCTGCACCGATTGATAATCACGATGCAGCGATTGAGATTGGTCAGACTATCCTGAAAAAACTCTCTCTTAAGGAAAATCAATCGCGAGAGTTTTCGCTTAAGGTTAACCTCCCCAAGGACGTCAGTGCTGGTGACTATCAGGTCTTTGTGGTTGCTAATGCCGAAAATGGTCAATGGGATGCGAACCCGCTTAACAATATTGCGGTGGAGTCGGCACCCAGACAAGTGGTGTGGCAGTTTGGCAATATTCCGGGCTATGGCCACAATGTGCCGCTACGGGTAACCGATAGCCGGGGTAAGGAAACGCTCTTTTCGCTTAGAGGACCGGGCTATGGTGAGATTATTGGTGGCTCTGACTTTAGTGAAATTATTCTTTACGGCACCGATGCATCGTCTCGTTTTTCTATTAACGGCAAAGCCAATACCCGCGTGGGCCAGATTCGCGTCAACGGAAGTTTAGATCGGATTCGGGCGACATCGGTGGATCTCTATGGTGGACTGTCGGTGAGCGGTAGCCTCCGGGAAATCAAGATGGACGATTGGATCGGTCCCCAGACGGTGGAGATTGGTCACGATGATGCCATTGGCGCTGTGCGTCATATTGAGCTGGATGAGGTCAATGATGTTACCCTGTCTTCTCAGACGGCCTTGGGCTTTGTCAAGTCGGATAGCTGGACCGATATCGATGGGCAGGCTGATGAGATTGTGGCTCCTTCGCTACGCTACCTGCGGGTGCGGGGAGATAGCGATGCGGATGTTTCCGTTGCTGGCCATCTGGGGCAGGCCGAGGTGTATGGCGACGTTACGGGCACCTGGCAAGCAGGCTCAGCAGATAAGCTCAGACTCGGGGACGATGCGGTGGATTGGTCCCTGGATGTGGACGGAGACCTCAACAAGATTGATCTTAAAGGCAACCTTTCAGGCACCATTGCCGCTGACACGATTAATCGTGTTCACATTAAGGGCGATGTCATCGATAGTGCCATTCTGGCGGGGGCCGATCTAGGGGCTGATGGCCGATTAGGTGGAGGTGATGATTCCTTTGAGGCGGGGACGCTCAAGCGCATTGGTGTGAATGGCACCGTCAGCAATTCTGTCATTGCAGCGGGCTTAGATCCGGTTGACGATGAAACGCTTAATGGAAGTGAACGACTGATTGCAGATAGCACAATGGGACGGGTAGATATTCGTACCCTCAGTGATGATTCTCGCATTGGAGCCACTGAGTTTGGGTCGCACCAGAAGATTAATGGCCGGTACGTCACACCTGCCGATGATGATCGGTATCTGACACCGGATAAGGTCCAAACCGATGGGGATGCACCGGTCCTAACGCTGGCATTACAGTCGGATACGGGACGCGATGCCACCGATGGCATTACCCAGACGCCGACGCTGGTGGGTACCGTTAATGATGCGAGTGATCTGGCCCGTGTCACCGTGAGCGTTGGTGAAACCAATCTCGATATTACAGACCAGGTACAGCCCGATGGCTCCTTTACATTGGATGAGACGGTCCTAGAAGCGTTGGTGGGGAGTGCGCTGATTGATGGCTCCTATGAGATTGCGGTCATTGCTGAAGATGTGTTGGGGAATGGGGCTGAGCCGGTGCGTGTCTCGATGACCCTGGACCGTACAGCGGCTGAGGTGGTGTTACTGAGTCCGTTGGTGGAGGGTACCCACAGTTCAAACGTTCATCTGTTGGGTCGTACCAGTGAAGCGGGTACGCTGAGCACCACGTTGGATGACGGGACGGCTGTTGATGTGGAAATCATTGATACCCTGGACCAGGCACTTCAGGCCCTGCCACTGGAAGATGGAGCCCATCAGCTTACGGTGCGTTTTCATGATGTGGCGGGCAATGTCACAGAACAGATTATTGATTTTGAGGTCGATGGCAGTGACTTTGTGATTGGGGCGACTGAGACCACTGGCTTTGCAGCTACTACAGACGATGAAATTCTCTTGGCTGAGGGCAATAGTTTTGTTACCCAGGCTCAGCTGCCGGTCTCGTTGGGACAAGAGGAAGGCCGTCGGATGCTTCGCCTTGCGGTGGATGCGAACTTTGATACGACTGATGAGACTTCGGTTAGTTCCGATACCTTGGCAGTGTATCTGGTCTCCTCAACAGATTCCGGTCAAACTCTGCTGGATAATGGCACGCCCGGTACCCCAGTCTTCTCGTTAACCGGTGACACGGCTGACTTTACGCCCGGATTGGTGACCTACGATGGGCAGTTTGTTGAAATTGATCTGATGGCCCTGGACACTGAAACTGAGGGCACCCTCGTCTTTCAACTGCTGAATCAAGATGGTGATACGGGTAGTCGCATTCACATTAGTCAGTTGACCAATACGGTGGACCCCGAAGGTACGGAAGCCCTACGGTTTGAAATATCCGATACGGTGGTGACCTTGGGCGGTGAGTTGGCCCTTGAGACTCTGTTGGCCAGTACGTCCATTGAGCCTGTCTTTAGTCAGATTCGGTTTAATGCGGAGACCGGGGACTATACGGCTCAGCTACAGCTACGCAATACGGGCGATACCTCCATTAGTCGGCAGGCGGTGGTGGTGTTTGATGCCTTGCCGGACGGGGTGAGTTTAGAAACCCTGTCAGGCACCGATGGTGATGGTAATCCCTATGTCAATCTCTACCATGCAATTCGTCCCGGTGGACTAGCGGCTGGGGCGCTATCGGATGCGGTTGAGATTTCCGTTAGCAACCTGGAGCAGTTGCAGCTGATTCTCAATCCCCAGGTATTAGTCGGCGGCCCGAATCAGGCTCCGGTGTTTGAGCCTATCGATCCGATTGAGGTGATGCCAGGGCAGCGCATTGAGATTCCGCTCAATGCTGTTGATCCCAATGGGGATCGCGTTACCTATTCGCTTCGCACCGATATCGATCTACCCAACGGGCGGTTGGATGGGACCGGTACGCTTTCCTTTGAGCCCTCCCCCAACGATATTGGCTTCTACAGCTTTACGGTGATTGCCTCCGATGGCACTGAATCAGTGGAACAGACGGTGACGCTTAATGTGGTGCCAGATCCGGTGACGACCACTCGCATCAGTGGTCGGGTGCTGGATACCAACGGGGCTCCTCTGGCTAATCTCCCTATTGAGCTGGGTCGCCTGCAAACGGTGACGGATAGTGAGGGCTATTTTATTCTCACCATTCCGGACACCAGCTTCCCCACCGATGAGCTGGACATTGATATTCCCTTTGGTGATCGCGCCTTTGATCCCTTCTTTACGGGCACCCAGGTGATTGACCTGCGCCGTACCACCTTTGATGGCACCACTGGCACGGATATTAGCAATCCGTTGCGCCATCCCAATCTGGTTAGTGCCTACATGAATGCCAGTATGGTCTATGGCAATGACACGCGCACCGCTGATGCGCTGCGTACACTGGATGGCACCGGCCAACTCAAAGTCTCGGAGAATAATCTCTTACCTCTCAACAATACGGACTTCTTTCCTGGTGGCCCCTTACCCAACAGCAATCGCAGTCTAAATGATCCGGCTACCCTATTTGCGACAGGCGATGTGCGGGCCAATGAGAATATGGGTCTCACCGCTATGCATACCGTCTTTGTGCGCGAACACAATCGATTGGCAACAGAAATCCAATCGGCCAATCCGGATCTGTCTGGTGATGAGATTTATAACCGGGCTAGAAAGCAGGTGGCGGCGCAGATTCAGCATATTACCTACCGTGAGTATCTACCGCTATTGATTGGCTCGGATACCCTGGAGACCTACACCGGCTATGACGAGATGGCAGATCCGGCCATTAGTCATTTGTTCTCAGCAGCGGCATTTCGCATGGGCCATACCCAGAGCTTTAGTGAGTTTCTGTTGGTGGATGACAATGGGGAAGCGCTTCCCTCGGTTTCGTTACGGGAAAGTACCTTTAACCCCGAGATTATTCATCAGTACGGCATTGATGCCATCCTGCGCGGTCTCTATGCTCAGTCGGCTGAAGCGATTGATACGAAGGTCATTGATGAGCTGCGTAATACCTTGTTTGGCCCTCCAGGGGCAGGCGGGATTGACCTGGCGGCGGTAGATATTGAGCGCGGTCGGGATGTGGGGCTACCGGACTACAACCAGGCACGAATGGATATGGGCTTAGCTCCAGTCACCAGCTTTGCTGAGATTACTAGCGATACAGCAGTGCAGGCCGTGCTAGAGCAGCTCTATGGCACCGTTGATGACATTGATGTGATTGTGGGTGGTTTGGCGGAAGACCATGTGCCAGGGGCCATGGTGGGTGAACTCTTCCAGACCATCATTGCTGACCAGTTTATGCGACTGCGGGATGGGGACCGTTTCTGGTATGAGAATGGTCAGTTTACTCAGGCGGAACTGGACAACATTCGCGGGACGACGCTGGCCAGTTTGATTCAGCGCAATACGGATATTACCTCCTTGTCGGACTATGTGTTCTCCAACCAGGGCGCACCCACGGCACCGGAGGCTGCTGGCACGGTCGCTAGTGCAACGGTGATCGAGTTTGGGGCCATTGATGGCAGTGGCCATGGTCAGCCCGGTCAGGGGCTACCGGGGGACTTGATGGGCGTCAACTATACCCAAGAGTATGGTGATGGCATTCGCTCAGTCGCTGGGGAGAATCGACCCAATACTCGGGACATTAGTAATGCCCTATTTGCTCAAACGGAGTCGATTCCT
This sequence comes from Leptothoe sp. LEGE 181152, assembly GCF_032906605.1. Lineage (NCBI taxonomy): Bacteria > Bacillati > Cyanobacteriota > Cyanophyceae > Nodosilineales > Cymatolegaceae > Leptothoe > Leptothoe sp. LEGE 181152. The sequence continues at coordinate 10,989 of NZ_JASATU010000056.1, read as the reverse complement.
GATGCCCAGGGCGGTACTGGCTTTATGCTGGCCTGGAGTCAGTTTATGGGCCATGATCTCTCCTTTAGTCCAGCAGGCGCAGCGGACACGCTGAAATTTTACGGGACTGAGTATGAGAGTTCCACGGGAGAAGAGTTTCCTTATGTGGCAGAGAAGATTGATCTGGTATTGGGGCACAGTCTCTATGCTGGTGTAAATAATGTCATTGAGCGGCCTATCTATTTGCCTGCTCTCGATATTGCTAATAATCAGCAGACCACCGATAGTCAGGGCAATCTCACCGTTACCAACGACACGCTTGGTGCTGAAGTCTTTGTGACGGCGGGTGCGCTCAGTGACCGCGAAGGCAATCCATTTGACGGGCAGCTCACCATTTCTGAAGTGCCACCGGATTTAACCCCTGCCGTATTACCGGAAAATCTTGCCCCTGATTTGGTTGTCACTATTCAACCAGGAGAAATGGCCTTTGAGACGCCCGCGCAACTAACATTGCCCAACCGGGCAGGCTGGGCAGCAGGTGTGGAGATGGATTTATGGTCAATCAATCCCACCACGGGTGATTTTGAAATTGTCGGTAAAGGACGGGTCACCGACGATGGTCAATCGGTTGAAACCATTGAAGGCGGTATTCGTAATAGCTCCTGGCATATGTTTGTGCCACCTCCATTCGTCGCGCCGTCTGTTCTCTTTAATCTCTATCCGGGTATCAATCATGGCTGTCATACCTGCGAAGCCACGGCACCGTTAACATCGAATGCTTCTTTGAGTACAGGCGGTGTCGTCGAAGACCATCACCTGGTGACCTACCAGTCTCAAGGCACGACAAGAGGTGTGCAGTTAGTCTACGATTCTCTACGTGCAGATCCTCGACCCATTGTTCAGTTTAGCTACGAAAACCTGGATATCGACAACTTAGTTCCCCTCAGTGAGCGGAACACGCCTCGATTAGTGGCGTCCTTAAGCATCGAAGGTAATGGCATTACGTATCAGCTACCTGGCTATGACGGAGATGCTCTAGGACTCAATGGCGGTGAGCATTTTTGGCGATTACCAGACAATGATGAACCGGTTACAGCGGCACTCCAGGCAGATTTGAGTACCTTTGATTCAGGCGTCTATGACTACAACTTAAGGTCTGGAATTTATACCCGACAGCTTGTCAACAATCAGCTCCAGTTCATGGGGAGTTCCCTAACAAGCCGTAACCAGATCATCCATGTCAATACTGTGGATAGCGCATTGGGTAGCGGTTGGGGCATTGCCGGGGTTCAAAATCTAGTGCTCAATAGGGATGGCTCAGTACTTCTCATTGATGGCGATGGTACTGAACTATTGTTCGAAGCGCAGGGCAACGGCCAGTACAGTCCTCCTCCTGGAGACTTTTCTGAGCTGGTACAGCTCAGTGATGGCACCTTTCAACGTATCTTAAAAGACCAGACTGTCTATCAGTTTGATGACTCTAACCGATTAATCTCTGTTGTAGACCGTCAGGGGAATACCACCCAGCATTCCTACAGTACTGCAGGGCAACTAACCACCATTACCGATCCGGTTGGACTAGCTACCACGTTCACTTATACCGCTCAAGGAAAGGTCTCTAGTATTACGGACCCCACCGGTCGCGTCACTCAACTTGACTATGATGCCGACGGTAATTTAACCCGCATCACCGATCCTGATGACAGCCAACGTCAATTTAACTATGACGACGGACACCATATGACCGGTGAAACCGATAAACGTGGGTATCAAGAAGTTGCGGAGTACAACAATGCCGGTCGCGCTATCAAAGCTATTACCAAAGATGGCAGTGTGATTCAGGTAGAAGCGTCTGAAACCCTGGGCTTATTAAGCACTGAAGCGACCTCATCAATTCTTGAGGCACCCACCCTAGTGGCCGTTGAAGATACGCGACAAGCTACTTATCGAGATGGGAACGGAAATGTCATTCGCTATCAGTTAGACAATGCTGGTCAGATCATTGTCCGTGAGGATGGAGAAGGGGACTCAGGTTCCATCACACGCAATAGCCGTAATCTAATTACTCAGAGAGAATCTACGACTGAACTCACCTGGACCTATACCTACGATGAGCAGGGTAATGTCACGACGATTGTGGATGGTGATGACGTTACAACAACAACAACAACGTCTGACAATTCCATTGATTTTTCAGACTGGTCTACGATTGCGGTATCAGCCGGTGAATTAAAGCAATCACTGGTGCAGGATATCAATAGTGATGGCAATGCTGATATCGCGTTTGACCAGAATCTGGTGTTATTGAGTAATGGAGAGGGAGTATTTAGCCCAAGGACTGTTGGGGACTCACTATTCTTTGGGGATGTCATCTTAGCTGATTTTGATGGAGATGGCCAGCCTGATCGTCTCAATGGTCAAGATCTTAGACTGGGCGGTGGAGATGGCTCCTTTGGTGAGGGACTTCCTCTCGATCTGTATTACAACGTTGGAGATTCAACACCTGCCGCTGTCGGTGATCTAGATGGGGATGATGACATTGACTTCATTGATCAAGGGTCCGGTAGTGGGCTGGTGATTCAGCTCAACAATGGGGATGGCTCCTTTGATGAAGGGACGTATCTGCGCGGGACGTCATTCCGTAGCCCCACCGCTGTTGATATCAATGGTGACTCAATTCTTGATATTGTTGCCGAACGCGGTAGTGAGATCATTGTTTTACAAGGTGCAGGTGATGGTACCACCTTTACTGAAATAGGCCGTTACCAAGCAGGCTACTCCGATAAAACTGTACTCGGCATTGCTGATTTTAATGGCGATGATACTCCCGATATCTATGGGGCAACTGACTATTCTGATAGTGGTATTTTCCTAAATACAGGAACTGGCTCATTCTTGACTGACACGATTGGGATGGCTCAAGACATTGTTCCATCTGCATCTGCCATTGGCGATCTTGATGGAGATGGGGACATTGACATTCTGGATGTCACTGATCCAGGGTCTAACGCTAATGGTCTTGCTACTCTGAATATCCGATTGAATGATGGTCAGGGTACATTCTCAGATAGCCGTGAGATTCTATTGCCAGATAGCTTGCAAACACGCTTTAACCGTGATGATATTCGGACCGCTGTGGGTGATGTAGATGGCGATGGAGACCTGGATATCTTGTTGGGAGATGAAAGCCTACTGTTTGTCGCTCTCAATCGTCCAGATGAAGAAATTGTTATTACTAATGGGCGAGAACGTAGCTATACCTACGATGAGACATTCAGTCAGCTGACATCAGTAACCGATGAACTTGGACGCCAAACGCTCTATGAATTAGATGACCAGGGAAATCGGATAACAGCCACTCGCGTTGTCGGGCAGCTGGATTCTGCCAGCAGCGGTCCTAATGATGATGTAATTACCCGCTACACCTACACCAATTCAGGGCAGCTGGATACGATGCTCGATGCCCTCGGACGAGAAACCGATTATGACTATGATCTCTATGGCAATCTGATTCAGATTACTGCTGCACTTGGCACAGACGATGAGGCAATTCAACAGTTTGAATATGATGCGGCAGGGAATCAAACTGCGGTCATTGATGCCAATGGCAATCGCACTGAATATGCCTATGATATTCTCAACCGTATTGTTCAAATTACTGAAGCAGATCCCAATGGGGCCAGTGGAGTCGCGGCTCCCATCACTCAGTTCGCCTATGACGCAGCGGGCAATTTACAGCGCACCGTTGATGCCCGCAATAATGAAACAGCATACGTCTATGACGAAAAAGGGCGGGTGCTTGAGTGGACCGATGCCGATGGTGGCACGACTCGAAATACCTATGATGAGTCCGGCAACCTGGTACGGGTGGTCAATGCCCTGGGTCAAACGACACGCTATGACTATGACAGTCGAAATCGTCGTATTGCGGTCACTGACGCGGCAGGGAATACCACACGATTCCACTATGACCAGAGCAACAATCTGATTGCGTCTATTGATGCGCTGGGCAATCGCACTGAGTTTGACTACGACAAACGCAATCGGTTAATCACAGAGACGGATGCCCTCGGACATACCACCCAGTATCAGTACGATGCAACCAATAATCTGGTAGCGCTCACGGATCGACGAGGAAATTCAGACACCTATGTCTATGACGATCTCAACCGCTTAACTCAGATTACGGATGCCCTGGGTGGCACCCAGGCTTTTTCCTATGACGCGGTGGGTAATCGACTCGCTTCAACTGATGAACGCAACAACACAACAGCGTATCAGTACGATGCTCTGAATCGACTCGCTGAAACAACTGATGCGCTGGGTGGCACTATTAGCTACACCTACGATGATGTCGGTAATCGGCTGAGCACCACCGATGAGCTAGGTCGCACTACACGCTATGGCTATGACGCCCTGAATAGACTCGTTCAAATCACAGACCCACTGAACCACAGCACTACCTTTGGCTATGACGCCGTGGGTAATCAAACTCGCATCACCGATGCCCTGGGACGCACCACACGCTATGGCTACGATGAGTTGAACCGACAAGTATCCAGGATCAATGCGGTGGGAGATATCAGTACCAGCCGGTACGATGCGCTGGGGAATGTGATAGCGACAACCGATGAGCTAGGCCGCACAACGAGCTTTGAGTATGATTCACGGAATTGGTTAACCCAAGTCCAGGATCCGCTGGGCCAAGTCACCAGCCGTGGATATGATGCAGTGGGCAATCTTACTGCATTGATGGATGCTCTTGGAAATACGGTCCAATACACCTACGACAGTCTCTATCGGCAGACGGTGATCACCGATGCAACTGGTGCAGAAACCGCTATGACCTATGACGCCGAGGGGAATCTCTTAAGCCTCACCGATGCGTCCCAAAATCAAACAACCTATGCCTACGATGCCTTAAACCGGCAGATAACAGATTCAATTACGGTGGATAATGAGACGCTCACCCGTCATTATCGGTATGATGCGGTGGGCAATCTGACAGGGATGGAAGATCGTAATGGGCGAGAGACGGTCTTTACCTACGACGCTCTGAATCGGCAGACTCAAGAGCAATGGGTGGATGCGCAAAACAATTCACTACGCGAGATTGACTATACCTTTGATGCGGCCAGCCAGCTATTATCTCTCAGCGATCCTGATGCCAACTATACCTACGCCTACGATGACGCTGGGCGACTCACCTCGGTTAGCAATGTGGGTACAACCGGTGTTCCGGAGGTTACCTTCACCTATGGTTATGATGCGGTCAATAATCTCACTTCGGTGGACGATGCGATCAATGGGGTACAGGCGGGCACAGAAGCCTTTAGCTACGATGCCCTGGACCGGGTGACCCGGATTACCCAAAGTGGCCATGGGGTGGCACAGAAGCAGGTGGATATGGCCTATGACGCGGCCAGTCAGATGACGGGGCTGAGTCGATATAGTGATTTGGCTGGTACGCAGTCTGTGGCGGAAACCGTTTATGACTACGATGCCGCTGGGCGTCTTACCGATCTCACCCATCAGCGAGAGACCAGCGTTATTGCCGACTATGGATTGAGCTATGACGCGGCGAATCGGTTGACCCAGTTGGTGACTCCCGATGGCACCAGTGATTATGGCTATAACAATCGAGATGAGCTGACCAATACGGACCATAGCTATCAGACGGATGAAGCCTATGACTATGACGCCACTGGCAATCGCACCACCTCCACTACTGGAGAGCATAACCGTATTCTGGAGGATGGGACCTATACTTACGAATATGACAACGAGGGCAATCGTACACGGCGAATCGAGATTGCCACTGGGGAGGTTACTGACTACACCTGGGACCAGCGGAATCGGCTGACGGCGGTAGTGACGACAGACAGTGATGGCACTGTCCTGACAGAAGCCGCCTATACCTATGATGCCTATGACCGACGCATTGCTAAGGTCGTTGATGCGGATGGAGATGGGGCTGAAGCGCCCACAGAAGAGCGCTTTGTCTATGACGGTGACCACATTGCTCTGGTATTTGATGGGGAGGGCAATCAAACCCATCGCTATCTCCATGGGCCACAGGTTGATCAGGTGCTAGCGGAAGAAACTGCAGATGGCGAAACCCGTTGGGCACTAACGGACCATCAGGGTACGGTGCGAGATGTGATTGATAACCAGGGCACGGTGCTCAATCACATTACCTATGACAGCTTTGGCCAGGTTACCAGTGAGACCAATCTTGATATCGACTTCCGGTTTGGCTATACCGGGCGGGAGTTGGATGATGAGACTGGATTAATGTACTACCGGGCACGGTATTTTGACCCGGCTGTTGGAACATTTGTCAGCGAAGACCCACTGGGCTTTGATGCGGGGGATGCGAACGTTTATCGCTATGTCTTTAATAGCCCAACAAACTTTACTGACCCTTCCGGTAACATTGCCACCCGTATCGTCCAACAAGGCGCTTTTGGCCTTTTACGACGAGGAGGAACACAAGTTTTATCCAAGGTTGGAGCCTTGGGGTCACGAGTTCTTGGCCCCGTAGGTGCTTTAATAGCGGCTGGAGATATTATCAATGCTGGCTCTACCTATGATGACAGCTGGTATCGTGAACCAACGCCAAGATACCGTGGAGATATTGATGGTGATAATCGTGTCCGTCGGGCTAATGCAAATAAAACAATTACAGCAGTAGACCCACGAGAATTTGATCCTAACTGGGGAGCACGTACACAGAGTCCACCCATTCGATTGCCTGATAATACAGCTTCTCCTCGGACCAATGTAGAAGGGCTCAATGAAAATGGATTGCTAGGTGGTGGTTTCTGTGAAGGGTTAGCCGATATATTAGATGGTCTAGCAGATGTGTTTCCGATACCTCAAATAGACCCTAGAGACTTTATTCTAGATATAAATCTCGGCGATAGCATTTGGGAACAGTTCGATGATGATGAAGCAAGTCAAAGAGGGTTTGATGCTGAAGCTGGGAAAATAACTAATCCTGGTTCATGGATTACCCCAGAGAGTAAATCACGAGAGAGATACATAGCTGATCATTATGGAAACCATGGAAAATACGTTGGTGCTCATGACCCTCAAGAATATGTTGACATATCTGAAAGATTCAAAAAGAAAGTTATTTCAAATAAAATCTCTCCGACACGAATTATTCCAGGCCCCACGCCTAATACACGAGAGTATGTGATAGGTGATACCTATATTTGGATAGGTGGCAATAATGAGATAGTTTCATTTGGGGAAGTTTGGCACTAGGCTAAGAGAATACAAATATATCCAATCGTCTACTTACAAATGTTGATCATGAAACATAGCTTCATTTGCCTTGAAGAAGGAACTGTTAAGTACAACGAATATTACACTTACCTTCAACATGAAAGTAACATTAATTTTCGTGATGATTTCATGCGTTACATTAGTGACACTCTCTCTTGGATACCTAGCATCCATATTGCTGGTATGCAATATAAGAAATCATCAGGTTTATTTCTTGACGGATGTACTATCGTTAATCAGAATGGAGCACTGCTATTGGAAAATGCAATCAAGTGTTGGACAAAATTATTCGCTGTGGCACCTGAATCATTTGAGTTAACAGGTCCTGCGTTGATAAACGCAGATAATCAATTTCAAGGTGACTTTTATAAGATACATGTTGAGCGTGATCGTCTAGTAGAGAATCTTGATCGACTTTCTAAGGAAGCCCAAAAAGTTACTCGAGGAAAGCACTACTTACTTCACATAGGTCTTTAGAAAAAGTTTTAGCAGCCTAATGGATCGTCAAATCGAGTTAAGGGCCAACATAGTCCTCAGGAGCTTAAGGCTTTGGTTGAAACACTTGAAGCCGTCAAAATGGGGTAGTCCATCAAGAGTAAGGATATCGATCATGATAGCTATAAGCTAATGCGTATCTACTCAAGGGAGCGATGTGTCCAGATGTCATCAGATGAATATTAATGGAAACGCAAGCTTCAACATAGCAGAAGATTTATTCGAAAAAAACCAATATGAATCAGCTTTTGAAATATTCGAGAAATTAGCAGAAAACGAACAAAATGAGGCTTGTATTCGTGCGGAAGCATGCAATATGCTGGGCATTATAATTTCAGGACCATGCCCGTATTTATCCGAACGCAACCATGAGGTTGATGAGTCTGGGGTTCAATACTTTAAAGCTGCTATGACTCTTGATCCTAAGAATATTGGTGCTGCCCACAACATCATTGATGCTTTTTACGAAGGTCCTACAGGCCATCAAGATGTTAACCTCGCGAAGCAAGCATGTGAGAATCTAATGCGCTGGAATCTGACAAAAATTACGCCTGAGGAAAAAGCAAAAATTAGTAAAATTCTAGAATTAGAAGATTTCTAGGTAGTTTATTAAATCAGCTAACTTACAGTCCCAAGAACTTAGCTAGAAGCTATTACCGCTCCGCGTACACAGCAGGTCCGTCAAACACATAAACCATGTCACCATGCTGGTCAGGAGCATCAATGAACTGATAGCAACCATCCAGCTCTGCTCTGGTAGCGTCCTGCTCACACTGGGTTTTCACATCTGGAAACGCCTGCTCTGAATACCGCTCATCGTGAATAAAATCAGCAGGTGAATCATAAGCACCGCGATAATTCTCGATAAATATCCGCACCCCATCATCAGGAGAGAACATATCATACTGCGCTTCAGACCACGCCTCGTAGAGCTTAACTACAATATCTGGACATGAAATACCCACTTTCTGTTGCAGAACGGCTACATGCTCTGGAGTTAAGTCTGAAGAACCGAGTAGTTTAAGGTGCGGAACAAGCGGGGAGACTGTTTCGTTTGCACATTCACTGCCTACTGTTTTTAGTGACAGGCTACTCATCAGTATAACCCCAAATTAACACTTTCAAGCTTCATACTCTTTCCTCCATATAGGTTTGACTAAAAATCTCTTCTTAAATAAAACATTGTTCTATTTAAGTCTACTCAAAGAGATATGTATGAAACTTAGCCACCTAAAACAGATAGAAACTCCCGATATAGACCTCGCAGAAGCATCCGCAGCCGTCCAGAAAACACCGCTCTGGAAAATGGCCAAAAGCACCATGAGTCGTCTCGGTGAAACCCTGGATAACACAACTAAAGCTATCCGTGAGACAGTCAAAACAGAGGCAAAATCAGGGGTACAGATTGTTCGTAATGCTGTCGCTGCCAAGGCTGCAAACGATGAACTCGTGAGGGACTTGAATATTGCTAAATCCCCGATTGGAAATAGTTGCTATCCCACAAGAACAACTTGAACAGCTACAGGCTCTTGCTGAGACGGCCCACGAGGGCATCAAGGAGCAGGCTGAGGCTAAGCTTGAGCAGGTATTGCTAGCGAATGACACCACTGTCACTACTCGGACTGACGTAAGAGCAGCGCTTGAAACGCTTAGCGAAGAATCTCTCAATGAAACCACCAAGCTGAGAATGGACATCAAGGCGACTCGGGCTGAGATTGAACGGCTTAACCGGGCAGGTACTCCTGTTGATGTAGACGCCGTCTTTGAGCAGGTTAGGGCTACTGAATCAAATCCAGACACGGATCGGTCTCGAATCGTTTCCTATATCGCTGGTAGTGGTCAACAACAGGACATTCCTCCGACGGCCACTCCTGAAATTGTGATGGCACCAGATACTCCGATTGATATGGCCACTGTCAGGGCAATACCAGCGTCAGAAGCCGTTGCAGTAGCTCCTGACTATGCGGAACTGAAAGCCACACTTAAGGATAAGAGTCAGGAACAGTTACGGAAAATTGCCCGTAATATTAACAAGATTAATAAACCACTTGGAAAGCCAACAATCCCTGGCATCAATAAAAAGGGAAATCGAGATAGCCTGCATGAAACGCTCATCAGCGATGCCATGCTAGACGTCATCGCTGACAATGGGCTGCTCTACCAAAATACGGCCCCGGTTGCTGCCTAACAGTTTTGAGATCGCACCTCTTCTTTGGGGTGCGATCACCCTCTCCCCTACTCCTAACTCCCCCGTCCAAATAACTCCATCACATTTCCGACGACCTCAGTACCGATAACTCCCTCATCATCCACCGGGATAAAGTACCTAGCATCCCACCGTATCCGCTCATACTGGCACCCTGCCTGCTCAAGAAGCTTGGCAGTGGCATCGCTTATTTTGCCGGTCACTTCAATTCGGTACTGCTGCTCTACCATGGACCGCTTTAGCGCATATCCACTCCCAAGCGGAATCTGACTGCCATCATTGAGCACCGCGTTATACACCTCAGCTGGAGTCAGGGATATATCAGCACTAACCCCCATGGCTTTAGTAATTTCCTCTACCGATTCTGGCGCTATCATCCGGCCCAGGACCCGCTCACCGTTAGTAAGCTCAATCTTATAGACCGTGGGGTCTTCCTAGCTCATGGTGTCCCAGACAGGCAGAAGCAGACCTGATACCAGGTACCCTTTGGATTCTGTATGGGTGGGAAGCTTGGCCACCTGTGTATCCCACGCCTGCTTCCATTCATCGATCCCAGTTTGAGACTTCAAAGGTATCAACTCGGCTCATCAGGGTGGTATTGGGCCGCAATAAACTAACTCGTTCTTCAAGGACTCCATGCTTATTAGTGACCGGTCTTGCCTTGATACGGACAGCCGCATTTTTTGATTCTGCATTTTGGTATAGCCGCTCATACCAGTCATCTGGATAGTCTTTCTTTACCTGGGTAAGGGCTGCATCTGAAGAGAGGATAGAGACTTTTGTTTTTACGTCAAACTCTAAACAGGTAGTTGTACTTTCTGTCGTTGGATGAGTGTAGAGCAGCGTATTACCAACCAGAGTAAAGGTACTATCCCTTAGAGCTTTTACACCCCAGGGAGAATTCGTTCAAGGTATAAAAACTACAATGCCTGAATAACGTATGTTTGGGGTGTTGAGGATGTCAGTCAGTCTAATCGAAGAGTTGAAAACTATTCGTGATTTTCGCTCTGGCAAAG
>NZ_JASATU010000055.1:0-16646 GCF_032906605.1 Leptothoe sp. LEGE 181152 | reverse complement strand
GACTCACAGGGGTACTTAATTGAAATTCTAATCAATGCAGCGGATTCTCTGGTCAGACCTTGGATACGGGGGCTGGAAACCCTTCTCTCCTCAGAGCAAGTCGCCATTAATTTGGGCAAAACTTAGGAAGTTATGAAGCTTATACTCGCAAAATACCTTATCGGCTGATATCAGGTGTTACTCAGATAAAACTGCGGCCATGCCCCCCATGGAAAGTCCCTTGATTTGCGCCCAGTCTTCACACTCGCGATCAACTGTCAGAGAGACCTTATTGCAACGCTGGATATTTTGCACTTTCTGGCATGCGTGCCCAGTCATGAAATAGAGCTTGAAACCATCATTAGCGTAAGCAAAAGCCATGACGAACCTATGAGGATAGTTGTTCTTAATACTTCAAATCTCTGACTGCTTCACAAGTTCTTCAAGTTCTTTTTCTAGCCTTAAGCGGGAGGCTCGGTCTGATCAGAGATTACATGGCTTTTAAAGACACTCGCCTTTAAAGACACTCACTTTTCAAAAAATTGCTATTTTTGGAGCCAATCTGGGTGCTTTCTCAAGGGGTGATCAGTTAACCACTGAAGACTTTGAAATGCTAGTGATAGCTGAGAAAATGTAAATTTGGAGAAATCCCATGAATTGGATTGGCATTTTATGAGAGCCTCACCATTTATTATCCGTTTCATCTCTGGGTTGCTAAAACCAAACCCCAAAAATAGGATGCTCGGAGCAGATATTGCCGGGCTAGTTGAAGCAGTTGGCCCAAACGTTAAGCAGTTTAAGGTGGGTGATCAGGTGTACGGAGAGATCTCTAGGGGAGGTTTTGCTGAGTATGGGTGTGTTACTGAAGATAAATTAGTGCTAAAACCGGCCAAACTATCGTTTGAGCAAGTAGCTGCCGTCCCGGTTGCAGGCCTTACCGCTTTGCAGTGTTTGCGCGATCAAGGGCAGATCCAGTCAGGGCAAAAGGTTTTGATCAATGGTGCATCGGGTGGTGTGGGCACGTTTGCCATACAGATTGCCAAGTTTTTTGGAGCAGTTGTGACTGGTGTATGTAGCACACAGAATCTGGACACGGTACGAGCGCTTAGAACAAACCAGGTCATTGACTACACCCGTGAAGATTTCACCCAAACCGGGCAGCTGTATGATCTGATTTTAGATAATGTCGGCAATCGTTCGATTTCAGATATTAAGCGTATAGTGAGCCCTAATGGCACCTATCTCTTAAATGCCTATGCTCCAACTTTGATGTTGCAATTGATGCTGCAACCAGGGAAATCAAAGACTGGAGGGCAGACAATGCGCAACACGGATATTACCAAAGCAAACCAGAGTGACCTGGAGTTTTTGACAGAACTGCTTGCAGCCGACAAGATTGTACCTGTTATCGATAGAGTTTACCCTTTGAGCGAAGTTGCAGACGCCATCAGATATTTAGAAACAGGGCATGCCCGAGGAAAAGTTGTCATAACTTTGTAAGCTTGGAGCCGTTTGCATGAAAGCGATTGTATACACTCAACAGGGATCACTGAATGTGCTCCGGCTAAAGGATGCAGAGAGGCCCACGCCCAGATAGAAGACTCTATAACTTAGACCAAAACCCGAGATCTTTGGATAACAACAGATCGGAGGTATACCTCATATCCAAAGGGTCTCAGAATCATTATGGTCTCTTTAGTAGAGAGTTCTATTCTTGTCATCACAAAAGAGAATTGTCAGAACAACTCTATGAATATTGAGTATATGTGGGGAAATGATTCAGTTAGATAGCTCTGAGTAATATAAACACTACTCAAATTCTGACCCACGTGGAGAACCGTAATTATAGAAGCCGGATAACCGAAGTATCTGTATAGCCATTAGAAATAGACATTTGTACGGGTTTCCACCCTCTATCTTCCAAAGGACGGCTAATTAGAATAGCTAATGTAAGTGTTTACTAAACGTAATAAATTGAGGCCGCTACGATGCCTTTGATGACCTTTGCAACTTTTCTGCTATTCCTTTGGTCGATTGGAATTGCGCTGGATCAATTTTCCAAACAAGAATCCACCGAAAAAGCCTTATAAAGGCTCAATGTGAGGAAAAGTGCTCATAAACACGTTCATATCAGAAAAGATTTACCTCAATCCAAAATGTTTGGATGAGTAGCTTGAACAACATTTAGATAGATTTGGAGTCTTGCCATGCAACATTTCCACGTAACCCAAACGCTTAGGATGAACGTGCCCAACGAAGCAACTTCGATTGAGCACTATCTGTGCCAGCCTCAGCGTCTGGTTCAAGCGATTACTGATTCTAGCCGAATTCAACAGTTAGCCCCATCTCACTTTCGCTTGCGGCTTCGCCCCTTGCAATTCATGATGTTACGGTTTGAGCCTATTGCTGACTTGCAAGTCTGGACAAATCCTGATGGGACACTTCAGTTGCGATCGCTAAATTGTGAGATTCGAGGTGCAGAACGCCTGAATCAGTCTTTCCATCTAGAATTATCTGGCAAACTGCAACCTCAGCGTCAGAAAACAATCACCGAGCTAATCGGAAAAGCAGACTTAATGGTGCAAGTAGAAATACCGCCTACTCTCAAACTGTTTCCTGAGCAAGTTTTGCAGACAACTGGCAAGGCATTTCTCAATGGCATCTTGTTGACCATCAAGTCTCGGTTAGAACGTCAACTTGTTCAAGATTATCGTCGCTGGGTCAGAGCCAATCAGGATAGTCAAATATCTCCTCTAGCTACTTCAGTAGGCAGTCTTGCTAGCTAAGTCATACAGCGTTGGCATACTTGGTGGCATGGCAGGTATGACGTTACCAAGTCGGGGCGATCGCGTCATCAACTGGCTCCATCGGAATGACATTGTTGACACAATTGAATTTACTCAGTTCGAGGACTCAAGACCAGAACCAAACAATTGCAATGTAAATTTACATTGCGTTACAATAATTCACAAAGAATTTCAGATTCTAGGAACCCACCCCATGACTATTGCTGCTGACAAGCCAGTTTACTCTAATATCTTTGCCGCTGTGCCCGATGCGGTGGCCTCCATCCAAAGACTACCTGTTGACGACCAACTAGGTCTCTTATGGGTTCTATATGAAAACATGGGAGGCTTAGTAACGCCTGCAGCTTCCGGTGCAACAGATCGGATCAAGCTAGCCGGAAATTTAATCTATCAAGTGGCTAATCTATCCCATGAAGAGCAGCTACAGTTTATGCGCGATTTGGTGGTAGGAACTAACAACGCCATAACTCGCGATTACGGATGCCTGACTAGCAACAACAAATTGGCATTTTGGTATCAGTTGGCCGAGTGGATGCGCTCCGGAGATGTCATTCCGGTACCACAGGACTATCAGCTCTCTGCACCAGCAATGGCAGTCCTGAATAAGCTCATAGCCCTGGGCTTTAACCAACAGATTGCAGTCCTACGCCTAATCGTTGGCAAGATGGGCATTAATCCCTTAACAGCTTAACCGTCTGCTTAAGCGATTACTTATTTCCCAACAAGCAAGTCAATGCTCACTAGCAACATCAGATCATGCAAATTCATTGGCCGCAATTCCTTTTGAAAATTCTGTTCTGGTTAAGTGCAGAAATAGCATTGACTTGCTTAGGCTTGGACGATTTGGCTGACTACAGCGAGTTTCTCCTCCAAGATCGTAATAATTGCTCATCACCCGCAACATCTGTTGAGCTTGTCACTTCAATTTGACAGCTCACATCCTGCCAAACACTCCAACTTAATAATGCAGTCTTCTCTCACAACAGGTCGAGTTCCGCTTCAGCTCCTCAAGCTATCACTTCCCATGGTTTGGGGTGTCTTGGCAGTATTAGCGTTTAGTCTGGCTGACACGTACTTTATTGCTCAATTGGGTACAAATGAACTAGCAGCTATCAGTTTTACCTTTCCAGTCGTGTCTATTTTGGCGAGCGTAGCCATGGGCTTAGGCACAGGGGCGGCCTCTGTCATTGCTAGAGAAATCGGTAAAGGGAATCGGCAAACGGTACAGCGCCTGACTACGGATAGTTTACTGCTATCTTTCCTTATTGTTGGGATTCTTGCTGCTCTTGGCTTGATGACAATTACGCCTTTATTTACAGCTTTGGGAGCTGGCTCTGTCCTCCTGCCAATGATTCGCGACTACATGGGTATTTGGTATTTAGGCATGGTTTTCCTGGTTGTTCCCCTGGTCGGTAATAGTGCCATTCGTGCTTCCGGTAACACAATGGTTCCTAGCCTGATTATGACGTTTGCTGCAGCTGCTAACATTGTGGCCGACCCACTGCTCATATTTGGTTGGGGTCCGTTTCCAGCCTTAGGTATTCAAGGGGCTGCCTTGGCAACAGTGCTTTCACGTGCGGGTACTCTCGTCGCCTCTCTTGCCTTCCTTCACTTCCGAGAGCGCTTATTGCTATTTACCTTGCCAAGTTTGGCAACATTAGCAAAAAGTTGGTATCGCCTTTTATTTATTGGTGTGCCTGCAGCCGCAACTAATCTAATTTCCCCCTTGTCTGTCGGAGTTATCACAGGTTTGATTGCTCGTTATGGAGCTGAAGCCGTGGCTGGTTTTGGGCTAGCATCACGGATAGAAGCCGTGGCGCTAATTGTACCTTTGGCAATTTCAGCCAGTATTGGTCCTTTTGTTGGGCAAAATTGGGGTGCTCAGAGATATGACAGGGTGAAGCAAGCGCTCCAACTCAGCTTCTATTTCTGCCTGGGCTGGGGAGTTATCATCAGTATCTTACTGGCAATGTCGTCATCTCAAGTCATTGCTTGGTTTGATGGTAACCCTGACGTTATCTCCAGTGCTAATATTTATTTGACACTTGTGCCTATTAGCTATGGTGCCCTAGGAATTGTTTTGACGGCTAGTTCGGCATCTAACGCTTTGGGAAAACCAGCTCCAGCTATGGGAATGTCGTTATCTCGGTTGTTGCTTCTTTATATTCCCTTAGCTTATTTGGGTAGTCAGTTATTTGGCATCGCCGGTATTTTTGGTGCGGCCTGTCTGTCTAATGGAATAGTGGGTCTAGGAGCTTGGCTGTGGCAATCTCGCTGGATTAGTCCTCTCCCTAGAGCAACATCAGAAAAAATTTCAACTTTGCCAGAGGTTGTTGTTCGGTAGCAAGAATTGTCTAAGGACCTAAAAGGCTGGAAAAGTCAATGTAATTACTGTGGTTTTATGAGAGACTCCCTGATTACTTGGATAAAGTCGTGCTTAGTGGCGACTGCTATAATGTCTGAGAAATATGTATAGGAGAATAGATTGAGCACTACTCAGTCTGAGTAAAATGCAGGTTCCTTGCTTTGACACAACACTAAAGAAACCCCTTTGATGAAACTTTCTGGTCTAAACCCCAATACTGTTAACCGAGTCATCGAAATGGCCTGGGAGGACCGCACTCCCTTTGAAGCTATTGAGCTGCAATATGGCCTTAAGGAAAAACAGGTCATTACGCTGATGCGGCGAGAAATGAAGCATTCCAGTTTCAAGATGTGGCGAAAACGGGTTACTGGGCGCAAAACTAAACATTTGAAGCGGCGGAGCTTTAACAGTGGACGCTTCCGTTCACAAAATCAAAAGGGTTCATAAATAACATTACTAACTGGGAAAACCAGCTCCAGCTATGGGAATGTTGTTATCTTAGTTGTTGCTTCTTTATATTTCCTAATTTTCCAAGTCAGTACTTTAGGAAAGTTACGAATCAGAATCTGGTCTCTCTTTGTCAATCTTGACGTTTGATCGACGGCGGCGACAGCGATCTGAGCAATATTTTACGTCTTCCCAACAGGCGGCCCATTTTTTGCGCCAACTGAAGGGGCGATTGCAAACAGGGCAAACTTTAGTGGGAAGATTCGATTTAGAGCGCTGACGTGCCATATGTTCCAGGGAGTGTGTTAGCTAGTGAATGCAGAATTGTAACGTCGCTCATTTGACTTTATGGACTTAAAGAAGTCAACAACTGGGCGCGGGTAATCTATACCTAATTGACATTGATACCTTTTCTGCTCCTCCATAGTGAGTTTTTCTGGCTGATGAACTTTATCTCCAGGAATTTGCATAAGCTCTGGCAGCCAATGTCTGATGTAGTCGCCAGTGGGATCGTACATACTGGATTGCTTGAGCATATTGAAGTATCGGAAGCCTCTCGCATCATTGCCAACACCTGCAGCGTAGTTCCAATTTCCCCAATTGCTACAGACATCGTAGTCAATTAATTGAGATTCGAACCATTCTGCTCCCATCTGCCAGTTAATGCCCAAATTTTTTGTGAGGAAGCTGGCAACGTTTTGTCTGCCTCGATTAGACATAAACCCGGTAGCTGCTAGTTCTCGCATGTTTGCATCAACTAGTGGAAAGCCTGTCTTGCCCGCTTGCCAAAGTTGGAATCTTGGCCAGTCTTCTTGCCAAGCGATCATTAATCGTTGCAATCCAGTGCGGTAAAAAATGCGATCGCCATGTTTTGCACAGATAAAACGGAAAAAATCTCGCCATAATAGTTCAAATATCAACCAATAGGTGGAGTCGTTACGAACGCGTTCACTTTCATAGGCTTGGACTTGTTCATAGATCCAACGAGGTGAAAGGCAGCCTAAGGCCAGCCATGGCGAAAGTTTGGAAGAGTAATCAGCTCCCAACATACCATTTCGAGTTTGCTTATAGTCCTTGAGACAATCCTTAGCCCAGAAGTAATCATGTAATCTTGATTGTCCTGCGTTCTCTCCACCCTTAAACATGAGAACAGCTCGATCATCAAGTAGTGGAGCACTTAGCCCTAACGTCTCTAGTGAAGGGAGCTGCCCCACGTCAACTTCAGCTAGTTTTGGTAGCTGGACAGGTGTAGGAAACACGTTCCTAACCACCACAGCTTTCTCAACTTGCTTACGGAATTTAGAGAACAGTTCTGGCAGTTGATCAATCCCAAAAGGTAGATCGTCAGGATAGTATAACGTTGCCCCCCAGAATGTTCTCAATGGAATTCCCAGCGTAAGCAGTGCATCTTGGAGAGCTTTTTCAACAGCAACTTCCTCAGCAGTCACTTCATGATGGCAAAAAACTGCTTTGATGTTGAACTGCCGGGCAAGTTGTGGAATCACGTCCTCGGGTAAGCCATATCGAACAATTAAGTTACTGCCCAACTGTTTTAGCGAATGGCGCAAGTCGGCTACGCTTTCAAGCAAAAACTGTCCTCGAAAAGCTCCCGTTTTTGGGAAACCAAAAGAAGTCGTGGAAAAATGGCGTGGATCAAAGCAATAGACTGGAATAACCTGAGTGTCTTCTTGAAGTGCGCGAAATATTGGCTCATGGTCATGCAAGCGTAAATCATTGCGGTACCAAACTAAATTGATCATCCGTAAGTACAATATCTGAACTTCAAAAAAACTTACTTAACTCTGTGTTCAGTCACATGGGTTGCACTCACCCATTCACCTTTTTCGTTGTAATTACGAATCAAGCGTTGACGTTCGTTGTCCGTCACGAGCCAGCCTAACTCAACAAAAAACGACTGGCGGAGTTTGAGGTGCAGGGGGGTATTACTAGATGTGCCATCAGGGAGTAATAAAATCTTTCGTGGGGTAGGACTCTCTTCAAATTGCAGGATATTACCTGTTATTTGAGCAGTTGATGTAATGGCTTGATTGCCAAACGATAGGGTTTGTTGCAAACGTCCACCATTGATTTCTTGCACGTCCAAGTGAGTTGTATAGGTCGCAGATGGCTGCCAATCAGAGTAAACCGTCAAAGCGGTCCCTTGCCACTGCCCCACCAACTGTTTAATGGTCAGGGGAGAGCGTTCAGCAGCATTTGTGCCTGTGCGAAATTCTCGAATCAGGGTAAGACTGCTCAACTCTCCTTGACGATCGTAGAGTTGGACAAAACGCAATCGACGGTTTTGAGTCACAAAACCGTATTCTGCTCCAAATTCACTAAAGGGTGCCAGTTGCAGTGACCCTTTAGAAAAGGCTCCCGTTTCGAAGAAAATTATTTGTTTTCCTAGGGAGCGATACTCCTGTGAGTAGTCTGAAACGGGAGGTTCACCGTAGCCACCAGAACCAAATCGACGTACCCTGAACTTTACTAACTGATTATCTTCGACCCCTTCCAGGTTAAGAATCGAAGGAGTCGAGTCTAAGATCTCTCCCTCCAGTGAAACTGAGGTAAACGAACCTTGCCATTCTCCTAAATTTTTTAAGAAATTTTCCCAGTTGGTCTCCATCATGAATCTGAATGGCCTCTAAAAGCCCGCGAAACTTCTGTTTAGCTACAGAAATGTTGGCTATCTCTACAAAATTGCCTGAAAACAAGCAATATGTTCAGGCATTTGTGGACAAATCACTTCCCTTAAGACCTATCTAGAGACGTCTCTCTCCATAGCTTGTGCATAAACTGCTAGAGCATTCGCAAAATGAATGTCACAGTAGTTATTTTTCTAGACTTTTGTAAACATTGTAAGGGTTTAGTAGGATGTGAAACAATATCTACTTCCCTCTTGGGGCGTAGGCTCAAAGCAGTTTTGTGATCTGAGTCTTTGGAGATTCTATGGTTGTAGGAGTTTGGGTATTAGGCGATCAACTTTGGGCTGGGCAGTCAGCGCTACTCCGCTGTGCTGATCGTAAAGCACAGACGCCTGTTATTGCGATCGCATCCTCCGAGTTTGCTCGTTCTCGCCCGTATCATCGACAGAAGTTGATCCTAGTCTGGTCTGCCATGCGTCACTTTATGACCGAGCTGGAGCAGGCGGGGTGGCCTGTAACCTACGAAATAGCTGACAACTTTGAAATGTCCTTGAGGCAGTGGGGAAAGGCCAATCAGGTGACCGAACTGTTGATCATGACTCCGAATGACCGTCCCTTTGCCAGCCAAATCCAAGCTTTAGACTTACCCTTCAAACTGACATTTGTTCCAAATAATCATTTCCTCTGGACGGAAGCGGAATTTAAAGCGTGGGCAACGGGTCGAAAAACCTTACTAATGGAAACGTTCTACCGAGAAGGGCGACGACGTTTCCAGGTTCTCATGGCGGGCAAGACTCCAGTTGGGGGACAGTGGAATTATGACAAAGCCAACCGCAAACCACCCAAAGGGGATCTCAATCCGCCAGAACCTCTTTGGTTCGAACCAGATGCAGTGACTAAGACCGTCATTGAGCATGTCAGGAGCCAAAATTTCTCCTCCTATGGAGATTTGGAACCATTTCGATGGGCAGTCACTCGTCAGCAAGCCTTACAGGTATTGGAGAACTTTATTGAGCAGCGCTTAGCAACCTTTGGCCCCTATCAGGATGCCATGGTGACAGGGCAGGATACCCTGTGGCACGCTTTACTATCTCCCTATTTAAACCTGGGCTTGATTCAACCGATGGAGGTGATTCAGGCAGTAGAGCAAGCTCACTACGAACGTGCGCTGCCTCTCAACAGTGTGGAAGGACTTATTCGCCAAATTCTTGGATGGCGAGAGTATATGCATGGGCTGTATGGCTATGTAGCCGATGACGTTATCGAGTACTCCAATCGTAATTGGTTTAACCACACTCGACCACTACCAGAGTTTTTCTGGACTGGTGAAACCGAGATGAATTGTCTGCATCAAACTCTCTCCCAAGTGCAGCGCACCGGCTATGCCCACCATATCCAAAGGCTTATGATATTGAGCAATTTTGCCCTGATTACAGGGCTGTCTCCTCAAGCTGTAGAAAGCTGGTTTCACGCTGCGTTTATTGATGCCTATGATTGGGTCATGCAAACCAATGTCCTAGGGATGGGATTATTTGCTGATGGCGGACTCTTGGCCT
The DNA here is from genome assembly GCF_032906605.1 of Leptothoe sp. LEGE 181152. NCBI lineage: Bacteria > Bacillati > Cyanobacteriota > Cyanophyceae > Nodosilineales > Cymatolegaceae > Leptothoe > Leptothoe sp. LEGE 181152. The sequence goes on along the minus strand of NZ_JASATU010000055.1, from coordinate 6,847 downwards.
CTAAACCCTATGCGGCCTCGGCCAATTATATTAATCGGATGAGTAATTACTGCAAATCATGCCGGTACAATGCCAAGGCCCGTATCGGTGAAGATGCCTGTCCGTTCAACTTTTTCTATTGGGATTTTCTGGATCGACATCGAGATAAACTCCAATCCCAAGGCCGTATGAGCTTTATCTTGAAGAACTTAGACAAGATGACTGCAGAGGATTTAGCTCAAATTCACCAACAGGCAACAGATTGGCATAAGTCTTACATCGATGAGTAGTTCTACTCTAACTAGAACATTAGCCAGGAGAGGGTTCCGCCTGCTGCAACCCCAAAGAGTACTATCTCCTTTACTGGCAAAAACGACATAGCTGACCTTTGATGCTGCGATCGGTGCTGCAAGGCAACATAAAAATTTGGCATCCCCAGCAGGAAGAACATAATCGCCAGAGCACTGCTGGCCTGAGGCACCTGCTGTTGCTCCAATCTGAACGGTTGTGTTGTCATGGTTATCTGCTAAAAATATCGACGGTTTGGCTCTATAAAAAAATCCAAATATAAAACCAATGGGTTAGCCAATACCCCAAGCTTCTTTAAGGATCTGACTGAAAGATGTATTCTGAAAAAGCATTAATTCTTTCAATTTCACCAGTAATATCTGAGCATCTTCATGGGAGAGCCGCTCAACTTGCTGTTCAAAGGCCTTCAGTTCAAATTGTTGCTCTAAGGAAAGTTGTTCACGGACGTTCATAGCAACCTCAACAGTGATCGTTGACCTTTACAACCGACAACTTAACACTACGTTACAAACCTTGCAAGCGTAAATACTTTATGATAGGCAATTATGCCTATGTATCCATCGTCAGTGGTTTAGTGTTGGGTTAAGGAGCTGGATAGAAGCTGCAGCCGTTATATCAGAGTCGTCTAGTGACACCAGTGGTGCAGTCATTTTAGGTTTGCAAAATCGTATTAACAAGCATATTTACTTATGGTGTATTCATTAAGTCCATCCTAAAAGGTCAATTTAATTAAAATATAAATTAACACTCTCTTTATATTGCGTTACATTGTAGATACCGCTCCTAATTACAGCATCTTTAGCTGTTTAACGTTATGCCCACCCCTTCATTTCTCTTTTCAATTCCAGGGCCTCTTAAGGCTCAGTCCACTGTCTTTGACCTCAAAGATCGTCTTGATTGGGGCGAACCTGCTCTGACTATCATTGATGTCAGAAGTAGAGATGCTTTCAACTCAAGTCACATTACCGGGGCAATTCTAATGCCCATGGATGAATTGGTGGTAAATGCCTCTGCATCTCTTGAGTATGAACGTGACATCTACATCTATGGAAGTTCTGATGTGCAGACTGCTAAAGCGGCTTCTAAACTCCGTGAAGTTGGGTTCCACAATGTTTCTGAGCTTACCGGTGGCTTAGCAGCATGGAAAGCAGCTAGAGGTGCAATCGAAGGTGCTCTGGTAGCTGCCTAGCACTTGACCTCTTTCAGCTAAGTTCTCCTATTTTCTAAAAAACAAGCTCCTCACCATAGCCACATGGTTTGGTGGGAGCTTATTTCTTCGCGGATTGCTTTCATGAAACAAGCTTTACAAAGTAGCTCAATTGCTCTGAGTCAAAGTTATATTCATCTGTTTGACCCATGTTCTTTGACTTACTGTTGCACATATCCCGCAGTTTGTTGATAACAACAGGAACTCAAGTAAACATTCGTCACGCAGAAAGAATTCCGTCCACGGGAGCGATGCTAGTGATTAGCAACCACCGTAGTTTTCTAGACTTAACGCTAGTGATGAACGTTGCAGACAGCTTGGGAATAGAGCTCAAGTTGGTCAACGTTTTTTTGAGGAGTATACACGGCGCTCGACTGAACTGTTAGTCACAAACAACGTTACACAGTTCTCTAAGTGATAACCATGTTAACAACACCTTTTTCGGTTCTTCCTACAGAACTTTCTGTAGGGTAATTTGAACTCGTCTAAAACTTCTTTTCTTTCTGTATTGCTGCAATAGCAGCGTCAGCACTCCTTTCTCTTCAATGCAAGAGTGCAAGTAGCTGAGAAATGCCGGCCTGCTTTATTAGTCTCGACCTTGGTTGTAAGCATTGCAACCAATCATTATTTCCGAATCTTCAATGCTTGGTATGGCGCATATGCCCTGCAAAGTCGAATAAGTAAAAGTCTAAAATCGTCGGAGTCACTCCAATGGATAAAAACGAGAAAAACTATTTAGTTGCTGTACTACCAGAACGGATACAAGCTGAGAAGGCATATTTAGCTCTACAGAAAGCCAACTTGCCTATAGAACAACTGGACATCTTAGGAAGGGGCTACAAAACTGCAGACGAGTTTGGCTTGATAAATCCCAATGATGAGGCGAAAAAGCAGATTGATTTGCTTGCAAACTGGATCATCCTGTTTGGATTCGCAGCAGGTTATTTCTTCAACTTGCTAACTGGTATTGAAATCATTAGCTGGTTTGGCAATGTGGGCAATCACATTTTAGGTGGACTCTTTGGTGCAGCAGCGGGGGCTTTTGGTGCTTTTGCTACAGGTACTTTGTCTGGTTGGACCGTCAGCAGCAAGGATGCGATCGCTTATCGAAACCGATTAAATTCGGGTAAATATCTCATTATTGTCCAGGGAACATCTGCTTTCATTCAAGAGGCAACCCAGTTACTCCGCAAGTACGGTCCTGAAAACTTGCAAGGGTATGTTGAGACCAGTCGAGTGTAATCCCTTTGATTGCTCAAAAAGAGTACAAAAAATCTAAGAATGGGATCATGATCGCATGGTCCCTGATATTCTCATCACTTCCCTCCAAATATTGCATCTGCCCAAGTATCAGCTTTGGGAGCAGTTTCTGAAAGTATAACCTTAGCCACATCTGGGAAATACTGTTGCATACAACTATCGCAAACGCCATGGGTAAACTCGACATCTGAATAGTGTTCGATAAACTTCGCAACAGTTAACCAAGAGCCCTGGTCATTGCGAATACCTTTACAGTAGGAACAAATTGAAATACGCCCTTCTATCAGCTCGATTCAGCAGGGGTATCCAGAACTTGATACTGTCTAATTAAAACACTGTCAGCCCCTTCTTATATTTTGACTTAGCATTTCCAGGGTGTAGTAAAGACAGGTGAAACCGCCGTGAGCCTCTCAATCAGCATCATTGATGTATTCCATGTTTCACTCCAGGGGCTCAGCTTGCTATACTGTCTAACTATAAATATGAACTTTTATAAAGCACTTTTTCAAATGGATAGTGTTTTGATAGCTTAACCTTTCTCATTAGAGCGGCAAAGTTGTTACATCTACCGCTGATTCATTGCTCTCAGATACTTTGGCGGGTTCAAGATTATTTCACCAGTGTGTATGTAGTCTTGCGTATGGATAACAAGTTATTTTGCATTATTTCTGTGGCCACAGCAGATTTTTAGATGGCTAGCACTTTGATTTGAGGTTTATCGGGTATGAATTTATTAATGCGCGTGGAAAAGTGGTGCCTTTGGGGCCACGTTCTCTCGATGGTATTTGGTTTAGCAGGGTTACTTTGGGTAATGCCTCATCCAGAGATTTTGGAATATTTACCAGCGGGTTCCACTCTTTACAGCTGGAGTTTAGCAGGTGGTGGAGTGGCCTATATCCTAATGGGAGTAGTCACTACCTCTCTTTATTGTTATCGGACTATTGGGCTTAAGGCACTGCTCGCTTTTTTGATACCCGCTATTAGTGTGTCTTTGTCTTGTGAATTATTGGGTACCAGTACTGGTTTGCCATTTGGCGACTACAGCTACCTCAATGGTTTGGGCTATAAGATTGCTGGGTTAGTTCCGTTTACTATTCCTCTGTCTTGGTTTTATTTAGGCATTTCCTGCTATTTACTGGCGCGAGGTGGCCTCCTGACGAAAGGCCAGTCTAGTCTGTGGCAACTACCAGCCTTAACGACAGGGGCGTTATTGCTCATGTCTTGGGATTTCGTGTTGGACCCAGCCATGAGCCAAACAGCGATGCCATTTTGGTATTGGCATACGCCAGGAGAGTTTTTCGGTATGCCATATCAGAATTTTGCCGGTTGGTTTTTCACTGGGTTGATCTTCATGTCTATCGCGGCCACTTTCTGGCGAGAAAATGGGCATGTTAATGGGTTGACTCGTTCCGAGCTATCTATACCCTTGATTATCTACATGGCCAACTTTAGCTTTGCCATGTTGATGAGCTTAGCAGGCGGCATTTATACTCCTGTGTTTCTAGGACTGATTTTGGGTTTGTTACCAGCCTTCATGTGTTGGTTGACTGCCCCCATCGATAGCGACTTAGTCATGGTGCAAATACGGTTACGACCAACCGTTGAAATGCATACGGCTGGGGTATCTGAATCGTGATAAATGTGGCTACTTTGATGCAGGAGGTAGATGGGCTCAGTGCTATCTCACTTATCCTGCTGGCGGTTCAGCTACCAGCCGTGATGGTATTGTTATCACGGCTGTTCAAAGGCCCTACCCGTCGTCGTCCACTCCAACCTCGGTCAGCAGCACCAGACCAATCAGGTGCTGTGAGTGTAGTGGTACCAACGCTTAACGAAGCTAAACGGATTACTCCCTGTCTACAGGGCCTAAGGCATCAAACTGATGAAGTGCGTGAAATTTTGGTGGTGGACAGTCACTCAACAGATGGAACTCGTGATTTAGTTAAAGCTGCCCAGGCAGAGGACTCCCGATTTTGTTTATTGACCGATGATCCCTTACCCCCCAATTGGGTAGGACGTCCGTGGGCTCTCCACTATGGCTATACCCACAGCTCTCCCCATAGCAAATGGGTATTAGGTATTGATGCTGATACCCAACCCCAACCTGGTTTGGTAGCAGCATTGATATCAGCAGCTGAGGAGGAAGGTTATGATCTAGTCTCTCTATCTCCTCGATTTATTCTGAAGACCCCTGGTGAGATATGGTTACAGCCTGCACTGTTGATGACTTTGGTGTACCGCTTTGGTCCTACAGGTGCTAATAATAATTGTTCAGAACGAGTCATGGCCAATGGCCAATGCTTTCTTTGTCGGCGAGAACTGCTAGATCAGCTGGGAGGTTACACCATTGCAAGAACATCTTTTTGTGATGACGTTACCCTTGCCCGATACGCTGCTCACGTTGGGGCAAAAGTAGGCTTTTGGGATGGAGCTTTGTTGTTAAAAGTTCGCATGTATGAGGGGATGGAGGAAACCTGGAAAGAATGGGGACGATCTCTTGATCTCAAGGATGCATCTTCGCAAAGTCAGGTTTGGAGCGATTTGTGGTTTTTGACCAGTGTGCAGGCGTTGCCATGGCTAAGCCTACCTATCCTACTGTTAGGCGCTACTAATCCCAGCCTATCGCTAAGGCTAACTATCGGATTAAATGGCGGTCTGATTGCAATTCGATTTGCCTTACAGTTTGCAATTTCGGTTTCCTACGATTTGACTCAGGCCCAAGGAAAGTGGTTATTTTGGCTATCGCCTTTGGCCGATCCACTGGCAGTTTTACGCATTATGTTATCCTCACTTCGCACACCTAAAAGCTGGCGTGGACGGAAGTATGATCTAAATAACGTGCCGTTAGCTTAATTGAATTTCAGTTTTTTACTATAACACCACTGGTGGTTCTGTTTTCAAAGTGAGTAGAGGAACCATCGCTCGTGCATGTGTCAAACATTACATCAGCATACTAGATCCCGAAGAGCCGTTTGGTGGGAGCTTGTTTCTTTATAAATTATCTTCTGGGCAACAATTCTTATTTTGAAGGAGAAACAATCACCTTCCAGCTAACGGTGCAAATAACCTGTGCAAATGGAGCGCAGCGAAATTGGCATCCGCGTTCATTAGCTTGTTATGTACTCTCCACTTTCCTCGCAACCACTGCCATATCAACAGAATTTGTGGAAAAAGCCGAGCCTGCGACATCAGAGTAAAACTCTACGACCTCAAATCCATTCTCTTCAAACTCTTCACGTAATGAATCTTGGCTGAAATATTGCAGCCAGTTATAGACAACACGGATTCTCTTCTCTTCAACTATAGTGTATTTATCAAGTGTTACTTTTTCCTGGTCATATTTGAATGTGTTCAGGAATCCATAATAATTTTCAGAAGACCAAAAATGATCGAGTTGGTTATATTCGTATGTTACAACCTCATCCCTATTATTGAATCCATTTAATGAATGAACGTCCAATAGGACTGATCCACCAAGCTTTAGAAAATTGTGAAACTTGGCAAGTATCGTTTTTCTCTGCGATGGGCTTAACGCACAATAGTCACAAAAAATCATCGTAATGAGATCAAATCGTTTCTCAGTCTCAAACACCAAGTAGTTTTGTTGACAGTATGTAATATTCAATCCTCTTTGGTCAGCGATCTTTTTTGCATACCGAATAGACCTTTCGGAAAAGTCGATCCCGGTAACATCAGCATTATTTTCAGCAAACAGAGTGGTATACAACCCTGGTCCACACCCAAAATCAGCAATACTTGTATTTGAATGGATGCCAAAATGAGACACTATCCACTTTGCAGATCGGGCTATAAAATCTTTATTTCGGGATGAAAGGTCAACAGCCTCGTTCAAATGATATTCAAGCATTTTCTTTGATGTATACTCATCAGTCCATAAATCTTCTGCCGTATAGAACTGAAAAGGCATAGGGCGCGAGTTTATTTCTTCTAATTTATTAAACATAGCTGACGGGGTTACACAACTGCTGCAAGGCCCATAAATTCAGTAGTTAAGAATGGGTAGATAAAAAAAGATAGGCTAGTTTTACGAACACAACCTATCACGACCTATGATACCGTCAATCTACCAAA
>NZ_JASATU010000054.1:0-16927 GCF_032906605.1 Leptothoe sp. LEGE 181152 | reverse complement strand
TCCATTGTGATGCACCTTAAAAACGATGGTTTGTTTTTCAAGGGTTCATCACCTTTCCTCTTTTGGCAATACGTTCAGCGATTCGGCATTGAGCATCGTGCCTTTTATTTGGCCTAAATTTAGGTACACAACATGGACTCAAATGATTTACCAAAAGTCGATGGTTTGTCTAGCCTATAAATAGGGGAACTGCTGACAGTGTCAACCGACAGTGTCACCTGACATTTTTGGAATTAAAACAATAAATAAATATAAGAGGTCCCCTGGATGCAAAGGAGAAAGATAGCCCATTTCAGCCTCTGGCTGGCGATTTTAGTGATGGGCATAGCCCTGGGAATTTTCAAGTTTGGGGTAGCTACTGGCAAAGAAGGCTACGCGCTATTTATTGTTGTTATACTCCCTGTTGTCCCGTTAACGAGTTTTTTACTCTTACTGAGTATCTTTGCCAGGTTACCCACTACACCGCTGATGAGGATAACGTATCCGGCTGCAATTATCAGTCAAACACTTTTCACACTTATTATTCTAGATGTCTTTTTGGCATTGCCTCTGCCATTGGGAAGACTAGGTTGGTTGATTTTGGGTCTTTTGCTTTTGCCGATGGTAACGGGTGCCATGGTCATTGTATCGATGAGCTACCGTGCCGTTGTGTTAAGGAAAACAGTTTGGGGGCAGTCGCTTAATAGAGCCAATGCGCAACTGTCGCCATGGGCAATTGTTGCATTCATCATAGGCATGATAATTAACTATGGTGTTTCTTTCTTCTATGTCGCGCTGCCAGAGGTGCCTGCACACATTGGAAAACGAGCAAGGATTAACAGTGTACTCAATACGCCATTACCAGATAGTGCCACTAACCTTCGTTTAGTGAATGACTTTAATGCAAAGGCTTTTGACTCACCAACCTCATTGATCCGCTTCGATGCGGCTTCAGGGGATGTGGCTAATTGGCTCCAGTCTGAAAATAGCTGTTTTCAACGAACAACTGACATTAGTGAGATTGTTAAAAGTCAGTGGTCATCGAGGTTGCCACATTGGTGGCAGCCAGATATCGCTAAACAGTACACCGAATATGAGTGTGACTTTATGGACTACAGTTCGCTCATCGTTGACCAAACGGATAACGCTCGTTGGATTGTGTATATCTATGCCTACTATATATAAGTTTAGTCATACTACAAGCACGATAAAAGAGTAGAGAGAACAGTTGTTAGTGTAGCGAGGGTGATAGCCTACCATTGAGAGATAGGTAATTTTGTACTAGGCATGCATCATTGTAAATCAAAACAGTTATTAAGAGGCCCATCCCATGCAAGCGAAAAAGGTAGCGCGTTTTAGCCTTAGAGTTGCAGTTACACTGATCATCATAATCTCTGTCATGCTCACACTCAGGGCAATGGTTGATAAAAATGACAGTGTGCTATTTATTTCTGTTGTGCTACCTGCCTTACCGTTAATAGTTCTTTTAATCTTACTCAGTATCTTTACGAGTTTACCAACTACACCCTTGGTAACCGCAGTCTACCTAACTGCGATTATAGGTTTGACATTTTCTACCATATTGCTCTTAGACGGCTTTCTGGCATTACCTTTGTTGAACTACTCTCTTCCTGGAATAGGTGATGTGGGTGTAAGTAGTTTCATCTTCAATATTTGGCTTCTATTGATTAGCATGGGTGTCATGTTAATTACAGCCCTGGGTTACCACTCTGGTGTCCTGGGACAGGTGGGACTTTGGCGTAAACATCCGAGACGTGATAATGCTCGCCCATCAAGATGGGCAATAATCCCATTTATCATAGCCATGGTTACAATTTATGGCTTGTTTATTATCTATACAGTATTTCCAGAGTTAGCAGCACGGGTTGGAGCAAAATCAAGAATTCACGGCTCCCTTAAAACTGAATTACCAGACAGTTTTACTAATCTTCGTTTAGTGAATTCGTTTAGTGTAAAACATATTGACTGGTTAAGGACATTAATCCGCTTTGAGGCAGCTTCAGGGGATGTGGCTAATTGGCTCCAGTCTGAAAATGGCTGTTTTCGAAGAACAACTGGCATTAGTGAGATTGCCAAAAGTCAGTGGTCGTCGAGGTTGCCACATTGGTGGCAGCCAGATATCGCTGAACAGTACACCGAATATCAGTGTGACTTTATGTACTACAGCGGGGTCATCGTTGACCAAACGGATGACGCTCGTTGGATTGTGTATATCTATGCTAATGATAGATAAGTCGAACCATACTACATGAAAATGATTTATATTCTTGGCTGGTTTCAGGTCAGATGCTTTGATTGTCTCTTGCTAAGGCACTAACACCATAGAAGATGCTCCTCGGGTAACGAGAACAGAATAGCGAGTTTGCATTAGCATTGGTTGAGGGTTCAACAGATGTGCCAGTTAAGCCGATCCGCATTGCTGTTGCCGGGTATTTCACAGTAGAAGCGATGATGACCTCTGGGGTCGACACCCACAAGCGGTGCGATCGCGACTTTTATGCTCATGCAGACGACTTTGGGTATCTCGATTCTACCCATCTACCCATCTGAAACACCTAAATTGAGGGAGATGTTATCTTTAGAGGCTCCCTTCTGACTGCCCCCAGCTTGCGGCCAAGAAGCGATCGACATCGGCTTTGAAAGCTGCCAAACAACTTTCATCGAGGTAAAACATGTGACCGGCTTCGTAGCATTTGACTTGAATATTATCCCGGAGCGTTGGGTCAAGGTTCATATGAGCCAGGGTATAGTCCGTTGCCAAATGGGGTGTGGCTAAATCGTAATAGCCCTGGGCAACAAAGACTTTCATAAAAGGGTTTTTTGCGATCGCTTCCCGCAGGGCCGCCGCCGTGGTGGGTAGTTCTCCATTTTCCCATTGCCAGGCTTTATTGACAGCCCAACTGATGACCTCATAGTTGAGATCGGTTTCGATGCCGAGGTTGCGACGCACGTAGTCATTAAATGTGGTCGTAAACGGCGGTTGGATGGCGTAAACAGTCGGATCGAAGTCGGGGCGCTCGGTAACCGCGAGGGCTTCAATACCTGTGTAGCGCACGTCAAAGCGGCCGATACTGCGTTTTTCAGTGCGGAGTAATTCCTTACAAAATCGGGAAATATCGATCCGTAAATTCGAGCCCAGCACAAAGTCCACATCCACACCAATATAGTGGGCGAGGGTGGTAGCAATGGTTTGCCGATCGCTCTCTGACAAGCGATCACCCTGCATTAGGGCGAGGGTGAGCTCGCGCTCTGACCAGGTTTCGACTTCCGCTAAGATATCCGTTAGCGATCGCTGTTGGAGTTCGGGGGCGAGTTTTTTGTGATACCAGGCGGCGGCTGTATAGGTGGGGACAAATAGTGAGAAGGGCAAATCGTCACTGCGTCCGAAAAAGACTGGCCGCAGATCCATCGCATTAGAGATTAGGACAATACCATTGAAGCTAATGCCAAGATCGATCAAATGACTGGCGAGGCCTGCGGCACGGGTGGTGCCATAGCTTTCTCCAGCTAAATAGAGCGGTGACGTCCAGCGTTGATAGCGCGTTAAATACAAACGAATAAATTCGCCAACAGAGTGAATATCGCCTTGAAAGCTCCAGAATTTTTTATCCTTGTCTTTGTCGATGGCTCGGCTAAAGCCCGTGCCTACCGGATCGATAAAGACCAAATCGGCCCGATCGAGCCAGGTGGAGGCATTGGCTTGCAGGCGATAGGGTGGGGGCGGCTGAAAGCCATCGTGTGTCATTACCACGTGCTGGGGGCCGATGGCACCCAGGTGCAGCCACACCGATGAAGAGCCCGGACCGCCATTAAAGACAAAAATCAGCGGTCGAGGGACACTCGCTTTGGTGAGGGTGTAGGCCGTGAAGAAAATCTCGGCTTCGGTTTCGCCAAATTCATCCTTGAGGGGAATCGAGCCTGCATGGGTGGTGTATTCCAGGGTTTTATCGGGCAGTGTTAATTCATGCTGTTTTTCTACGGGCTCGATACCGAGGAGTTGGCGTTTTTTTTCTTTTTTTTCTGGGGATTTTCCGGCTTCTGGAGTTGTCTTGGGGTCGGGGGCAGCGTGATCTTGAGTCGACATGGTGATGCTGAGGTTTAGTGCGATCGCGGGGGAGTATTCGGCGCGCTCCCCGACCCCAATCATATTTTCGGGGCTGGTGCACGCGACAAAGCAGTACCTATCATCCGCCGTACCGAAGATTGAGACAAGAGCTTACCTAAAAGAAGAACCCATCATCATCACCGAAGTAGTCTTCAAGTGGCTGAATTGCTCTGCTGTCATCATTAGAAAATCAGTATTTATAACTCATGGAATTTTCTTCCCCCAATTCATTTTGGAGTAGCCAAAAGCACAGCAAAGTATAAGTTCCCAATCACCTGCTACAGAGCGTATTAACTTCTTAGAAAGACCTTTCAATAGTCGGGTGCATTAGGATTGTATACATGCGCTTCAGCATTGTTCTTCCGGCAATTCTAATTCGTCACGCATTAAGTGGTCAGTCGTTATACCAAAAGTATCAGCTATTTTAAGAATCATTTCAGCATTAGGAACCTTACGCCCTTTCTCCATTTGCGATACATATGTATTGTGAACCTCCAGTAAATTTCCCAATTCAGCCAGTGTCAAACTCTGCCGAATCCTTAACTGGTAAAGCTTTTCCCCAAATCGTTTCATATGTCAATTGACCTACTGGAATGAGTTTGCTAAGCTTTCATACCAATAGCTATGAACTTATTTCGTCACCACCGTAAGCACTATGCCCTTTTCAATAACGAAAAACAAGGCTCTAACTCACGTGAGTGAACTGACAAGTTCATACGCTAATCTTAGCTGTGCAGAATATTTTGCGGGAATTGGCTTGGTCAGACTAGGCTTGGAGCAAGCAGGTTGGAATGTCCTGTTCTCAAATGATTGGTCACCTAGCAAATTCGAGATGTATTCTGCTCACTTTAAAGATGCAAGCGCGCATTATAAAGTGCAAGATATTTTCTCTATTAGTTCGACCGATGTTCCGAGTACTCTGCTAGCAACAGCCTCATTCCCTTGTATCGATCTGTCCTTAGCAGGTAACTTAAAGGGCATTGATGGAGAGCATTCCAGTGCTTTTTGGGGCTTCACTCAGCTTCTGGATAATCAAGTAAATAAGCCTAAGCTGGTAATGCTTGAAAATGTAGCTGGTTGGCTTACTTCAAATCAAGGAGAAGACTTCCGAATTACAGTCCAAGAACTGAATCGATTGGGTTATGCCTGTGATGTTTTTACAATTGATGCAGCTCATTTTGTGCCTCAAAGTAGACCAAGAGTTTTTGTGATTGGTGTGCAAATTTCTGAAGCTAATCAAAATATATTTATGTTTTCACAGCGCTCCTCCTCATTAAAAACATCGGCACTTGAAAAAGCTGTAATGGGAAATCTTGATCTTTGCTGGCATTTTTTGGACGTTCCAACACTACCAGATAGAACTGAATGTGACTTGAGTTTCGTGGTAGAAGACTTGCCAGAAAAAGATCAGCGTTGGTGGTCTAACAACGAAGTTAAACGCCATCTAGAGATGATGTCGCCCGTTAATCTTAAGTATCTAAAAAAATTACAGGATTTATCATCCTATTCATATTGTTCAATGTACAGGCGAGTTCGTCAGGGTCAACAAAGGGCAGAAGTTAGAAAAGATGGTCTTGCAGGCTGCCTAAGAACTGCCAGAGGTGGTAGTAGTCGGCAAATGCTAGTCAGAGTAGGACATAGTTCTATCCGCATGCGCTTAATGACACCTCGAGAATATGCCAGATTACAGGGAGTTCCAGATAGTTACCCTCTGCCACCACAGCTTAACCAGGCGTTAACAGGGTTTGGTGATGCTGTTTGTGTACCTGTTATTGCTTGGATCGCAGAAAGGATCCTGAATCCTTTAGCTAAGTCGTTTCAAGAGAATACGTTAACTCTCCAGTCCTAATCTCTAAAAGTAAGTTCCCCTGACTCCTTACAAAACCGTAGGTTACAGATCTACGGAATCTTTGCCGCCCAGCTGTTTCATAGTTTTGAAGAAGTTCGGGTAACCATTTGTCAAATGTGGAAGTCATATCTGTACGCTCAACTACCCAAACCTCAACATCCATATAATCTTTGCTTCTTGAAACAAAAATATGGTCTACATTCTTATCATCGGTTAGTTTGTCTAATCCGTGATTCCGGTGATACTGGTATTCAAAACTACTTCCAGTGGTAGCAGACTTAACCTCATAGTTTTCTAAATCTGCGCCATCCCCCCTTCTTGCCCTGTCATTCAGCAAAATCGCGGCAAATACCTCCCAATCTTTTGAGCCTACGCTACCTTGCAGGGAAAAACCATATCGCTCATAAATCTCTGCTTTGTTTCGACTGTACTCAAGGATAAATGCTCTATAAAACGAGTAAGCTTCCTGAGCTTGGATTATCGGCACACGAATAGTCCTCATAATGCTGCACATTGAGGAAAAGTATACGTAAGAAGATGACATTCTGCGTAGAGCTGCGCTGTATAAGGTGAAGTTAGCTAGCTGTTGCTAGTGCAGACAATGAAATCCTTTCTCGCTTTTCAGCTCGTTATCAAAGCTGTCGGTTTCTGTGCAGCCCATCTACCGCAATGCTGCTCCAATCAAGTAGTCCGAAAAGTCAGCCCTACCCTTTTTGTATAGTCGAAGGATCTGGTCTAATGTTGAACGATTGTCAAAATCAAACGCAATGCTGTGAAGCATGGCTCCAGAATACCGATAATTTCTTCCGGTAGATTTTCTCTTGTTGGTAATAGTAGTGCTGAGCATGGCGACAAAGAGCGTAACAATTTATACGAACAACTACTGGCGATTTGAACTGATAACATAACAGCCAATTCGCGTCGGATGATCCTCAACATACATCCCAGTTTCAACTTCTCTTAATAGCCACAATATTACAATATCTCCACCCGCTGCCATTGTAAACAATAAGCCAAAGGTTAGAAACAAACTATTACTTGTCAAGATTCCTAAAATTGCAGGTACTAGACCTAATAGTACACCAGGCATAGCCACTCCTAGTTTATAAGCTCTTACATCCATCGGCTCTTTGCAATGGGCGTATGGCGCTAATGCTTTCCACTTAACACCATATTTGATTGCGCTTGATGGCTTATTCCCAAAGAACTTCCAAGTTAATCCATGAATTGATTCATGTAAAATAGTTCCTGCAACAATCCCTATAAGGCAAAGAAGAGGATGCCTTAAAAAAATACTAATTCCAATGAAAAATTGCTGCCATCCCCATATCCATATATAGATTCCAGACAGGATTATTATAGGTGGCAAAGCAGCAATTACGGCATAATTGTTACCTTGGCTCATTGAAACCGAAATATCTTTTTTCATGCCTTTTCCGTAGCTAAGTAGCTAGGCTGATTCAAATGTAGTATGGGTTAGCGATAGAGTAACCTCTGTAGGCGTTTGGTTTCACTGTGCTCCACTTAACCTACACTGTCTTACCTTTAATTGGGCTTCCTTACTTAAATATCAATAAGTAATTTTTCAATTGTATCCTAGCCCTAAATATAAGTACGCTAACTCTTTATTAGATCTACTTTTTCAGTCTATCTCTCCTTATCGGCATACTATATTGCAAGCTCGCAGTCTATCCACCCAAATTAGGCAGATAGACTGAAAACTGTCCATATAGTACGCCCATATTAGGTGGATAGATGGATAATTTCATTCTATCTACCAGTCAAGCACTGTAGACGCCCACAAAAATGCGTAACATATGATACATGTATTGCTTGCGGGGCTACGTCATCTCGAACATCCTTGATCGATGGGTTCAATATCTGCCATTTTTGACAGTTAAACCAGTGAAATGAGCATTTTCCAGATCAAAAGTATGCCCTGAGCGCCTTGATAACAGAGTAATACAGCCTATTACAGCCTGCTTGACGAAAGCCTTAGGCCCGTTCTACAGTTACCCAATGCTGCGCTGTTGGTGCAGCTGTTCTACTAGAACCTAATAATTCGGCACCATCGGCAGGTGCTGACGACACCTAACCGATGGCTAACCCGCGGATTACCTTGCAATCCTTGGGCTGGGCTTATTATGCCTCAACCCCTGCGATTTGCCATGCATCGCGGGGGCTGAGAGATTAGGTTCTGGCTTTCCTTGTCGTTTCTCTGGAGAACCAGAACCATGTTTCAAGACCCAACCCAGGGCGCAGATGCGCTCACCCGTCAGCCTGCCCCACTGCCAGAATCCTCCTATGAAACCGGACGGCATCTGCTGCTGGGTAGTTTGACCTTTGTGCAAACCACCATCAAACTACTGCATAAGCTCAACTACACCGAGCCCAACGACTGGAGCCGTCCGTTACCCACCGGGCGACCCAATGAGGTAATGGCGATTTTGACCAAAAAGGTGAAGATTAGCTAGGGCTATGCGATCGCATCTGCTCAAGTGCGATCGCCACACCCTTCAAGGAATTCATGAACATGGTGCGTTCTCAAGAATCTATTTGCAGAGAGAGAGAAGGATAGAAGGAGGTGATGCTTTAGTCACGCTACGCTTGCTAACTTTCCTGATCGGTTGACTAATTCATCAATACATAGTGTGCCAAAATTTTCTGAACTTCAAAGATCTTTCCTTCACTACGTTTGAACTCTCGCTCAATGGGATATGACTCACCTGAAATCCAAATCTTCATTTCAGCATCTCGATCAAAACCACCAGCAGTCTCCACTGCAAAATGGGTAATAGATTTATAGGGTAGCGAGTGATACTCCTTCTTTTTACCTGTCAGTCCTTGAACATCGACAAGGATCAAGCGATGCTCTGTAAAAACAAAGAAGTCTCGCATCAATTTGAAACCTTTAATGATTTTCTCGCCATTCAAAAGTATTTTACTAAGCTCTTGTTCTAATAGTCCTAAATCAGCTTCAGAAGCATTGTCAAAAATGGCATCTAGCATAGTTCAATTTTCTCTACTTGATGTGCATAGACAGTGTAAATGGGCAGTCATTGATTTTTGCGGGATATATTGCCGTTATTAGCGATGGTACGTCGCAGCACGTTAATGAGCATAATTTTACAGTCTATTTTGATTATATTTATTACAACCCAACATGACACGACCTGTATAAAACAAAACAAACCTACTCCTAAATTGTGAAAGCCACAAAGTTGTAGCAACAGATTTAATCCAAATAACAAGCCTACAGATCATCTGGAGTAAAGTCGGGCAAAAGCCCATACTTTTCTTGTTCAATACATTGGGTATTATCCTTACCGCAGACCTTGACCCAACGCATCATGCCATTATCTTCGTGATCGACAAAGTGGCAGTGAAACACAAACGATCCCTCGTAATCTAAAGGCTGATAGCGGAATGTCGAAATCTGATTGGGTTGTACCAGTAGGGTATCTTGCCAGCGATTAGGAGTTGTCGATGTGCAATCTGCGTAGGTGTTTTGATAGGTGGCTGCAGTGTTTTTGAGCGTTTTAATGGTGGTTACAGCCTTCTCACAGGTTTTGATCTCCTTCAAATAAAATGGATTGGTATGAATATGAAATGGATGGGCGGATTGAATCGTACCATTATCATCCACCTTCAGGGTCCATTCTCCCAATGCTTCTTTCGTCAGTACAATCGGCCTCATATCTTCCGTAAAGATCTCATAATCTAGCCCCTTTTCAGGGGTATCAAACTCGAGTTCAGACGCTGATGAAAAGTCAGTCGCCATGCACCACTTATTCTTGTCCCTGCTCTCATCGGTACAACTAAAGGCAAAGCCAAAGGTAATATTGTTAATGTATTGTGTCTCATCTGGATGTGTTGGAGCAGGCCCTGTTTTTGCAGCCGGGAAGAAAATAAAGTGTCCTTCATACTTAGCGGTTGGAGATACAGTAGCCATTTTGGGGGCAGGTGGATAGTACTGATAATTGGCATAGGCCAGAAGTTCACTCTCTGGCGGTAGCACTTGATCGGTGTTTCGGCCCTGCACCGTTATAATTGCCGCAATGTCTTCCGTGCTGGCGGCAACAGCATTGCTCAAATACTTATAATTAGGGCTTTTGAGCACCAAATACGTTCCTTGAGTAGGAAATTGAACTAGCGCATCCACACGATTTCCCGGCCCCATCGTCACGCAGTTTGCATAGGAACTCCCACTAATACCGGGACAGGTGGTGTGACGCTCAATCTGCCCCGTGGTGATGCCATCATAGGCAATAATATTTAGCGGTAAGCTGCTAATTCCTGTATCTTCCTGGCGAGGCGTAAAGTTACGGGTATCGGCTAACCATGTATCTGCTGTAGTTGCCCCGGTTCCAATAACAACCTGATTAGTATTGGTATTGGTCAGAAAAGGAAGGCGATTAGGTGCAACCAGAGCATCAAGCGTACCTGTTAGGCTACCAATGCCTTTTGTGCTTAATTGAACAATAGATAGGGAAAGTGGTTCTGCTACTCCTCCGTTAATCAGACGCCACCGTTCAATCTCACCAGCAGCCATCTCAATTAACGGATAGGTTTGGCCATTCACCAACGTATACCCCGTAAAGGTTTGCCCTGCAAAGTTGGCATCCTGTGCTCCATTTTCGGCCCAACCGACTTCACAAGGAGTTGTTGTTATACAAGCACTTTTCCCATCAGGGGCCTCATAGGGCAGGTGCTGAAACATAAGGAGGCGATCATGAATTCCTGCATCGGCCAGAATGGCATCTAACGATTTAACCTTCTTCCCATCGTTCTTCTCCATTTGATCCGGATTAAAATTAGGGATTTCTGGACCGATATCATCAATGATGATGGCCCCTTCTAGGCCACTGGCCAAATCCACCGATGTGGTCCCATGTTGGTGGGGATGGTACCAGAATGTTCCAGCCGGATGCTCCTGTGGCACTTTAATCTTGATATCCCATTGATTGCCTCCTGGTAACAGGCTATCAATCACGTCATCACCAATCCAGTATTTCAGTTCCTCTGGAATGGTGTCAGGGGCTTGCCCTATAGCCGCTAATTCTGCCTTCATCTTTGGCACAGTCATCGGTGAATCATGAAGACCATGGGTATGAAAATTCGTCATGTTACAGGAGGCATTGGACACTAAACCATTACCAATACATGACACATTTCCCTCATCAAAATAATCTTGGCGAGTATGATATTGGCGATATTCATTAAAGGTAATCTCAGGATGATTCTTGCTGATTTGCCGATAGCCTTGGTCTAGCCATTGCTTATAGCCAGCCTCTCTATCATCAGGCAAGTTATTGATCAGATGCAGGGTGATAGTATCTCCAGGTTTGACGCGAAGGGTTGGTCCAATCAAATCAGTAACCCACGTTTTTTTATTATTGAGGATTGGAATTTTACTTTTCAGGTTTGCAACCGTGAATTCTCCTTGAGCCACATCCAGAATTGTATAGTTCCGTAGGGAAACCACATCTGGACCAATGATAGAACGAGGATTGAGAGAGGAATGACCAGGTTTATAACCTGCATTATTTGGAATGTTATAGTCCACTGAAATGGTGGCTTCAATTCCTGTTTCACCCGGTTTTGTTTGGATTTGGGCAGGAGCCGTTAAGGGCTGTTTGTAATACTGGGATGACGGACTACTCTCAGTAGTTGCCCATGCAGGATTATTCAGGCATAAGCAAAATACGCCTACCGAAAAGAGAGTCATTAAAACTCTAGGCAAATGTTTCATTGCTTTAATTGAAAGGCTTGTGCTTGTTGTTAGAGATGCATCGTAATTGTCAGTTGCTAACCGACGATAAACTTCCTAACCGCTGTCCCATCAATACCGAAATTGCATTAAATACACCGGACTGAAACAGTAGAATATTCAGGGAGCCACCATAGGCAAAGTGCCCTAACTCATCTCCTTTCTTAACAGCTACTGGACAGGCGTCAGGAGGGACCATTGTGGATTGATTGTTGACAAGTGATGCACTAATACTACTAATGGTATTTAACCCCACGGGGATTAATGCAACATAACCATATTTCTTGGTTTCAATAATGTAATAAGCGCGATGAAAATCTTCAAAAATACTGAAATTCGTTGTGCTTTCACCCACGTTGAAGTGATTAAACCAATGTTCACCATCCGTAATGCCATTGTAAATACCAGGGACATCCATCGACTCAACAATATTGCCAGCCACAGGAGAGTGAAATCGATGATAGTTATTGGGCATCAATACACATGAAACCGCAGTTCCTCCAACAAAATGTTGAGCGTATTGAGACTTGTTTAGAAGTTCGAAAACGTTGATTTCTCTGGTCTTAACCCGAAGATCAGTGGTCAAGGTCAAGTCAGACTCTATGAAATTGATTTCTGAATCAGCCGGAGCCACTAATATGGAATCATCGTCATATGCTGCAATCGGACGAGCATTTACCTCAGGATTTAATTCCCTTGTAAAGAACTGATTAAAAGACTGATATCCACCTTTTGGGATAATAAAGTCCTGTATTTGGGTGGCGGGGGCCGCTTCCCATTCTTTGATGTACTGCTTAGATTCTGGAGAGTCCATAAACTCTCCACGAGCAAGAATAAACTTTACCGTCCAGTTAAATATTTCAGTAGTATACGGTGCGTTTTTCCTTCGACTTTTCAACTGATTGAGAAAGAAAAATGCGGTTTCATTATTCCGATAAAAATAGGTAAAGGGAACAATCTTGCCAAGCCCACCATTCGGCTGTGGTAAGAAAGTAAACCATTGCTCAAAATATTCAACAAAGTAATCAATAGTTTGACCAATCCACGGGTTCCTTTCTCCAGTGGGTTCAATGAGGGGAGTCACATTAGCGATCGCATCATTATAGGCTGCCTCTACAACAGGATTACTAACAATATCTCGCAACTCAGCAATCAACTGCTTCATCTTCTCAGTCAGTGGGGGATAAACGGCACTCATGAGAGGTATCTCCTTATTAAGAAATTGCAATAAGTAAGTGTGAGATTTACGCAGGAAACTGAACAATACTTCAGAAGTATTTCAAAGGCTAGAAGAAAGAGCACCATAAGCGATCTTTCCGCATCACAAGTTAATTCGGGTAAACCCTGAATAGATTTACCCTGAATTCTAGTTTGCAAAAGTCACTAGCCTTTTATATGGAAGGCAATGTCCAAGTTCGGATGTAACTTTTCACCCCGATGATGAATTTGTACTTTATAGTGAATGGGATCACTATCTGTAGCTTCTGCAGAGTTCATTGGCCCACTATCCACAATTTCTGCCGGGACATTGCTCAAGGGGAAAAACGCATTCACTTCCAAGTGGGTCAGGCAATTGGCACACTTCACCACATTCCGACGACTGAGAACAGAATGGTGCCCCAGGTAGTAGGTCTCGTCTCCAACTTCTGCATAGGCTCTTAAGACAAACGACCCCTGAAATAGGGCCCGGTCAATTTTTGTAACCACCAACGTTTTTGAGCTAAACCGATCGTCATAGCTTGCTTTCTCTGCTTGAAACATCTCTTCACCATCTGGATCAAGCGACCCAATACTGTAGGTAAAGTTAAGCTGGTTTTCAATATCAATGCAGTCTTCAGATGTATACGGAACCTCCATACCATCTATAGTCTTAGTAAATGGGTGAAGCGGCGAGTTCAGATCAAGGCTGGAATTCGGAGCAAAACCAGGCGTCGGTCCCTGTGAATCGGTTGAACTAGTGCCAGAATACTGGGCAATAACTTCAAGTTTTTGCTGTTGCTGTTGTTTCTTTTGCCATACCCAAAACATACGATCAACATTGCAGTGATGGAAGAAGAAAATTGGATCTAGGGCAGCCGTATTATTTTCGCCCATGTCACCATTTGCGCCTGTTAATATTCCATCTTGATCTTCTTTTCCCTCAATGATTAGATCAAAGCCTCCCACAGCAAGATGAACATCGTTATGGGGATCTTCTAATGGAATCGCAATATCTGCCTGTTCTGAACCATGATTCCATGCCGCCGCGGATGTCGTGTTGGAAAAAACAGTATAGTTTGGAGCATCCAAACATCTGAGATACCTGAGAAAAATGCTAAATTCCTCTGCTGGTTGTGGCTCATCATCCAACTTTTTTGGAAGCTGCCCAGGTGGCATTTGAGTTACTTCTGTCGGGGGTTTTCCGATTAGCCACTGGATTACATTTTCGTTGAGTTTTTGGGTCCGACCGATTGGATCAGGATACTGATCATTGTGGGCTTTAGTAGCCTGCCGAGCTTCTGGCGTCCCCACTAGGCCAGATAACGGATAGCGAACTGTTTCATAGCCTTTGGGTTTTGCATACTGATGATTGATATCTCCTTGACTAGGGACATTCATTTCATCAGAGACTGCAACAGGCAAAACAAATGAGCGAAGAGGGTTATCAATGGTTTTACCTTTTAACTCTCCGTTATAGTCATCATCGCTAAAAGTAAACTTCTCATCAGTAAGGGAATGGGGGATGCCCTCAGCCAGAGATTCTACGCTAGTTTCGTCCCAGTACGCCATCATTACGCCTGGAACAATACGTTGTAACGCTTGTTCTAGACGATAGACATAGACTCGATGCCATGTGGGAAACAAAACATTGCCATGATTACAATATCCACCCCAGTAAACATAAGTATCGATTTCTGATAATTTATCAACCCAAGGTCGATAAATAAAGGGTTCACCATGATATCCCCCAATCCGAAAAAATGAGTCCAGGTCATCCGGGGGAAGTTCTTTGATACCTTTCCAGGCACGCATCAAATCCTCAAGCGGCTTTTTATTACCACGAGCATGTAATCGTTCTAGCTCACGCACAGAATAACGAGTTGGGTAATCATTGTGCATAGATCGATTCAACTCCATGTAAAATACATTACAAAGGCTATTGTCGAAAAGCAGCACTTTACGTTGTGAAAATTCTATCCATCCATAATGGAGGGTGATTTCGTCCGCATAGACGAATTTTATCGGCTTTGCCGGATGTAGTACGATAAATTATTGTAAATTTATTCAGAGAGCGACGATTTCGAGTTCTTTTTGAAACAAATATTCATAACGAGCATCAACAAAAAAGGGGCGATAAAGCTATCTTGAGCTTTGATCACCGCCCCTTTAAGCCAATTAAGGCAAAATTTGTATTTGTAGTATTCCTTGCAAAGAGACACTCTACTCGCGTATAAACGTTTACGGATGACGCTTGTTGGATTGTGTGTATCTATGCCTATTATATATAAGTCGATCCATGCTACAAGCAAACGATTTATATTTTTGGCTGGTTCAATGCCAGATGCTTTGATTGTCTCTTGCTAAGGCACTAACACCATAGAATATGCTCCTCG
Organism: Leptothoe sp. LEGE 181152; assembly: GCF_032906605.1. NCBI lineage: Bacteria > Bacillati > Cyanobacteriota > Cyanophyceae > Nodosilineales > Cymatolegaceae > Leptothoe > Leptothoe sp. LEGE 181152. The sequence goes on along the minus strand of NZ_JASATU010000054.1, from coordinate 1,610 downwards.
GGTGACGGGAACAGAATAGTGAGTTTGCATTAGCATTGGTTGAGGGTTCAACGGATGTGCCAGTTAAGCCGACCCGCATCGCTGTTGCCGGGTATTTCGCAGTAGAAGCGATGATGGCTCTGGGGTCGACACCCACAAGCGGTGCGATCGCGATTTTAGGCTCGTGCAGGCGACTTTAGGTATCTCGATATAGACGGCTTTGTTGCGCTCAAGGAGAACACTGCTCTCAGGTCCGACTATTTTGTGGAACTTCCGACATTGCCTAACATGTTCGAACTTAGCGGCGCGGCTAAAATACCGAACGACGCCCAGTGAATAAGCGTCCGCGTCCACCTCAGATCCTATATTAGGTGTCGAATTGCGCGAGATGGGCAAGCCACTCTGTTTGGTTCATAATAGTGTTGCCGCACCAAACCGATACTTTTGGGAAATTTGCAACATACTTTCCTGCCTCAACCCACAACCTTTGTATGGCAGGGGCATCATTATACAAGCTCAGTGAAAATTTCTCTCCTTCTAACTGACAGTGCTTAAAAAATAAACCTTGTGGATTTTCATCTAAGCGAGAACGAAGCTGAAGGAACCATCCTGTGTAATCATTTGGGACTCGATCCAATGCTTGTTCATTACTATGGTAATAACGCCAAACTACATCCCAACCTTGTTCGTGAAAGTGATTCATCCAATCTTCCGGGGTTGGTAATCTCTGCAATATAGCATAAGCAGAAAAATCAGTAGAGCTAAACCAAGGTTGAACAATCTCTTTCCCGTCCGGGTGCTGCAAGATTTCGAGCGAAGTACAAGCGACTCGCAAAGTTCCAGGTACATCAAGCGTAAATGTCAGTCCTTGCTCAGTCTCTATTAACTCAATTCCCTGGCAACAGTTGCCTGTAAAAAATCCCTCTTCCCAGTCGATGAAGTAACTTTTCACTCCTTGAGCAGTAATCTCAATATCTCGTATCCTTCGCATACCAAGATGACCTATCACTAGGCTCTGAAGAGCTATTTTATGCTACATCTTAACCAGTAACTCAAGACACCTAACGTCTGTCTTATGTGACTATCCGGGAATGTCGGCATGGGTTAGCCCATCGGTCAGGTTGCCCGATATCTGGATTGAGTGCCCCCAGAATAAATCACCATCGTCGTGCCAGAATTCAAATTCGCCATCCGGATAGACAGAGATAGACTGCAAAGTCATTTTCTTCTTGAATTTCTCTGGTGATAATTCCATTTCTTCATCGCTAAGCCAGTTGTTGTTCTTCAGTGGCAAGAGTTTTTCAACAGCATAGTCGCTGACTCGTTTACTCCAAGCTGATTCGGCATCCCAGAGCGCGTAGGCGACATGGAGTGCGGGAATGAGTTCGTCAGCTTCTTCAACGTTCACATTCAAGTCGACGACTTCACCATGCCATTTCACATTGCCGGAATACCAGCTTACCTGTCGATCGAACGTAAGAGTGCCAAATCGCTTGTCTTGATGCTGACGGGGTTACACAACTGCTGCAAGGCCCATAAATTCAGTAGTTAAGAATGGGTAGATAAAAAAAGATAGGCTAGTTTTACGAACACAACCTATCACGACCTATGATACCGTCAATCTACCAAAG
>NZ_JASATU010000053.1:0-18752 GCF_032906605.1 Leptothoe sp. LEGE 181152 | reverse complement strand
GAAGAGACTCTAGAAAAGGCTCTGAAGAGTCACTCAAAAATCCTCAAACAGATTGAACAAGAACAGCTTCAATCCGAAGGAGCTACGGTGTCTGAAGTTTCGACATCACAGGATTCAACTCCCCAAACAGCCCAACAACAGAAAACGGCCCAAAAGCGAGCTGAACGCCTCGAAAACTATGAGCAGGTCCACAGCTTACGGAAGCAAGGATACAAGGTCAAAGATATTGCCTATCATCTAGGGATGGGTGAGCGTACGGTGTATACCTATCTATCGCATGAGACGTTTCCGGAATGGCAGCCATCCAGCCGAAAACGCAGGAGTATTTTAGACCCCTACACGTCATATCTCATCGATCAATGGAACCAAGGACGTCAGCACACCAAACAGCTCTTTAAGGCAATTCAAGAAAAGGGCTATTCAGGGACCTACGAAACTCTTGCACGCTATACCCATACGCTACGGTCAGCTCAAGCTCAGCTAAGCCCCAACCCTGACTCATTAAAGGACTTGCCTGGTCGAGGTCCGGCCCCAAAGGTCACCATCAAGTCCCAGAAACCGTTAAGTGCTCGGCGAGCGGCTTGGTTAGTTCTCCAGAAACCGGACACGTTGACAGATAAACAAAAAACGCTCTTGGAACGCCTTAGTCAACGATCTGAACTATTGGAGCTCATAAGGCTCACTCAGGACTTTATCAGCCTTGTCCGACAGCGACTTCCTGCACAGTTAGATAACTGGTTAGAAAAAGCTAAGAATACTACAGTGAAAGCATTTCAGAGCTTTGCCAAAGGATTGGACGAAGATTATGATGCGGTCAAAGCTGGCGTTACATTAGAGGTTAGCAATGGCCCCGTTGAAGGCCAAAATAATCGATTAAAAATGCTGAAACGACAAATGTTTGGACGGGCAGAGCTAGACCTATTGGCTAAGCGACTAATTTTAACAAACAGATAGTCTTCTGGGGCGATGGTTCAGGCTAGGGTAGCGCGATCACCAAAAGTCGCCAAGAGCCCGAAGTTGTGTGAATCAGCAAGCAGCCAATGTGAACGCTGCAAGTGGAGCGGCTGTTACTGATGCTATTGGGTCAAGTACTATCTTTCCGATTAATGGCTTTAGCCCTGCTCGTGTGGTTTGGAACCGCGCTACAGACAAAGTTTTGGTCCCTAAGCGATCAGCGATTACCAATCAGTTATACGGTGCCTATGAGAACGTAAACCGCGATAGCTGCGCGTTTGGTAGAGCAGCTGAAGACGATGATATGCACGATGTATTTGCAGCTATCAAGTCTCAGATTCTAACTACGAATGCAGGTTTCGGGCTCAATCGAGTCTCCCTAACTCGCGAGCGTCGGAGATATCGGTAGACCCCCATGAAGCCAAAACACGACATCCTCGATCCGTTTATGACGTGGCTTGATATGAACCCTGAGCACGGGGAAAGTGATCAGCGTCGAGCCATTGAACAACTTGCAGTACGACAGGAGCTGATCCAAAACTGGCTAGATGGAAACGAATACGTGGATGCCGTGTTGGACTGCATCGAAGAGCATGGCTTAGATGCGGCTGGCTATGTCGAGGCTGTAGAAAACTCGGTCAATCAGTTTATTTACAGTGGTGGTGCTGCTTACATTACTAACGAAAGCGGGGTACTGTTGCCCGCACATATAGGTTGATGAGCTGGCAACTACTGCAAGAGGTAGAACCTCAGTTTGAATGGCTCACTCTGGGACCACCCATTGTTGGTGAGCCCACCCTGAAGATAGAACAAGACTGGTCCTATGCTGGGGCATTCCCCGGTCGGGCTTATATCACCGTCGTTCAGCAGTTTCCAGATGGTTCCTTATACGGCTTCAGACGGTTTTATCCGTATCGAGATCCACGCTTGTTTAATCCTTCCATCCCCAACCACTTGGAGGCTTCAGGCTGGAATGTTTACTCAATTCGTTTGAAAGTCAACCTATGGGGACAATGGCAAGCAGATGCTAACTGGCGAATTCGAATCTACGAATGGATTGGCAATACCCCACCCGCAATATTTGTCGATCCGGGTGTGGGTGAGAACAATCCTTCAACCCCTGACCTAATCTACGATGGCGGACAAGAAGTTTGATGTTGTGCTCCTAGCGCGACGTGTGGAGGGTGTGGAGGCTCCTAGCTCCATCAAATATGGGGAAGTTGTGCAATGCCCTGATGCCAATAATGGCGAAGGTGCTGTTTATATCGGTCGGCCAGATGGGACGCCGATGCTGCTCAAGCAGGCCACAAACCCGCAAGAGCTGTACTTGACGGTGCCTGAGCAGGCGAGCGATTTATTTATCTCGACGAAAGAGACCAATCGAAAAATACCGTGGACGACGACCCCGAGAGCCGCTAATGATGTTTGCTATCGAATTGGTAACGACATCTCGCTGTCGCCCGATGGCAAGGACATCACATTGCCGATTGGCACCTTCGATATTTGGTATCGAATCCATTTTTCCACCATGGAAGGCTATGCCGTTATCGGCATCTTGGATAGCACCACCTTGGAACCACTGAATAAAAGCTCGGTGGGCGTGGCTGAACCGGGTAAAGAACCCGGCAAAATCCGCGAATCCATTGGCCGAGCCGTCTTTTTTGTCTCTGCCCCGATCACCATTAGCGTTGGGGTTGAGTACGCAGATTCGAATCAGGATAAACGGCTGAGCTGGTGGGAATGCTGGTGTCACATACAGAAGCGATGATCGGCAGCCTTCCCCCTGGGCAGATTGCCCCGATGGGGAATGCAACCTTGCCTTGCCAACAGCTGCAAGCGCTCCTGATTAGCCTTAACAATCAGGCGGTTGAGATTTCAATTCGTGATGGATTTCTGGAAATAAAAAACCTCACTGACCACACGGTTTTTTATGCTGGCTCCTGTTTACAGCCAGACGATTAAGCTCAAGTGGCACATGGCAATGCTACAAATCCTTGAGTACAGGCCAGGGCGAGAGACGCCCATTAGACACACGATCAATTTGGCCCGACTACCGGCCACCATTGGGCGATGGGACCAGGCAACCTACCCAGTGGCTGTTGGCATGGATCCACGACTCGTCTTTGTGCGCTCCATTTCTCGTATCCATGCCACGGTTTACCGCGAGGGGGACCAAATCATGCTCAAAGATGGGGGCGACCAACCGAGTCGAAACGGCCTCTGGCGCAATGGCGTGCAATTGAATCGGCCCGTACGGATCTATGAAGGCTGTGAATATGCGCTAGTGCCCAGGACAGGGGACTATGGGCTACTCCTGAAGTGGCCTGTCACTGAACCGAGCACTGACTATCCCACCCTGGGCCTTGAAGATGTGGATAGTTTGAAAGCGGAGTTAAAGGACTCTGACGAACAAATAGCGACCCTGACGACGCAAGTTGATCAGTTGACGATTCAGCAGGGAGCCACCCAAGATACAGCGCTCTCGCTACAGAAAGAGGTCATTACGATAAAAACGGAACTCAGAACTGTGAAAGCCAAAAATCTGCGCCAAGACTCACGGTTGAAGCAGCAGAACCGATGGTTATTGGGCCTGGCTATCGTGGTGTTGGGCGCTACCTCGCTATTGCTGTTCGGTGATTCCGATACGCTGGAGCTGATTTGCAAGACCGTGCTGTCCATTATTGGCATTGTCAGCGCGATCGCAGGCTTCAATCATGAAAAAACATCCCAGAGTTAATCTGACTGGAGGTGGTCGACGACAGACCAAAGGAGCCCAGATAGCCGACCCACACGGCTCTTAGAGAGTGAACTCAAAATATTAAAAATTCATCAGAGGGGTTAGGATTTAAATATCCTGATGCTAATCTGAGGGGGTCAGACGAACCTTGAAAACCTAATTCTTCCGTTGACCCCCTCAGATTGATTACTGTGAGGGACATTCAAACGTTTTTCACAGGGTCTTATTGGGAGTCATTTTCGATTGTGTAGGGTCAGTTTTGCCCCCCTCAGATTTAGGTATCTGGAAAGCCCTAACCACAATAGTTTCAAAAGGTAGGGGTTCAGATTCCATTACCCCGAAAGGGGACGGAAACCATTATCCCGCAGCCAACAAACATTCCGAAGATGAAATGTTCAGATTCCATTACCCCGAAAGGGGACGGAAACTTTAGCGCGATTATAGAGCGCGGTGTCAACATAGTACTGGTTCAGATTCCATTACCCCGAAAGGGGACGGAAACTCAAGCCGTGCTCCTGCAGGTTCATCGTGAATGGCTCGTTCAGATTCCATTACCCCGAAAGGGGACGGAAACTCGCGATAATCACGGTTGTCGACGCGGTTGTCAACAGTTCAGATTCCATTACCCCGAAAGGGGACGGAAACGCCTGACCAGCGGAGTCACCAACCCAAAACGGGCCATTGAGTTCAGATTCCATTACCCCGAAAGGGGACGGAAACAGGCTCTCTTATGGCAAAATATTGCCCTGCCCCAAGTTCAGATTCCATTACCCCGAAAGGGGACGGAAACGCGACGACGTTCTTAGGTTTCAATTACGGCAATGTAGATCAGTTGCCAATTCCATTACCCCGAAAGGGGACAGAAATGACTAGAATTTGCCCCAGACTGACGTGAGGGTATGTAGATATCTCACTGGTGTTTAGTTACTTGGTCCGCTGCGATGGACAGCAACTAATCAATTTCAAAAAAATAGCCCTGACCTTTACGGGACAGGGCTTTGGCCTTCTAATTCAAGGAAAGTCGTACATCCTTAGAATGCCCATGCTAGCGTCACTGGCACATCCGGCTTATCGGCTGATCCAGTCCAAAAGTAGCCCGTCGTGTTTGGCCAACTGGCACATACCGGCTAATGGCACACTGACGCCGGTTAGTCAGGCAGTAACTTTTTTATCGCTGCCTTCAGCTCTTTAGCATCGACTGCCACCCGATCACCCATCACAGGATTCTCAAACTGTGGAGACGTATCAATGACGATAAACACGTCATTTGTTAACGGCTCTTCAATTAATTCTAAGCTCATGGGCATGGAGTGACCGCCATCGCAATCCCGACCAATATCAAGTTCAACTTTCTTTCTTTTCATGTGCATTTATCCGTTGCTAATGACAAGTAGAGTGCGATATAAATCCCTCTAAAAAATTGAGAAAACACCGTGTGGACTTGCGGTGGATATCACTGTGGACTTAACAGTGGATTAGGGTCCACAGCGTTGTGGACGTACACCACAATGAACATTGTTTTGTGGACCGGTCCACACTATATACAGCAATTGTTTTAGCGTTTTTGTGGACCTGTGGACTTTGAAGAAATACGTTGTTATTCCGCCCAATATAGGGGGATAGCTTTTACAGCTCAGGGGTCCACAAAACCTGAAATGTGAGCTTGCTGTGATAGCTGCCAGTCTCTATTTTGATCACCCGTTTTAGAGACTTACTTAATAGCATTTGGTGCACCTGCTCAATGTTTAAATCATGGTTCTTTCTGAGGGAACTAGCGAATCTAAAAAACGATGAAACAGTATGAATTGAACCGACTTGAAGCTCAAATAATTTCTTAACGCAATAGCGAAAGGCATCCAGGCTAATGCCCTCTGGAATATCCAGCTTTGATGGTTCAGCTTGGTTAGCCTGACCCGGTTCTTCAGGGGGCCTGGCCACTAACTTCCCTCGACTGTTGCGTGGGTAGAACTTCCAGAGCAAGGCTTTATCCACTGAATCGTAGAAAAAGTCACCATAGCCTTGGATGTGCAGCACTTCTAGAACCATTTCAAGTTCACTGAGGCTTTTCACGGGGTCCCAGCATTGAACAGGAATGCGCAAGTCTAGCAACCCCGTTCCATCGTCCAGAATGCTCCGCTTCGACTCGTACCACACCAAAAACTCATTGGCTAATCGTCGTTGTCTGGGGCTATAGCAGGCAAGCGGGTCTTTTTGTTGGGTGGCATCAATGGGTAGATGCTCGGTCGGGGTCTCCGGGACTGATTGAGCGGGTGCTTCAAATCCATAGGGTGTATCCAGGGCAGGATTCACCACGCTCGGTTTAATCGGTTGGATGTCCCAGCGTTGAGGCAGCACAATTAAACGCCACTGGCCCCCAATGTTCGTCAGGGCCAGTACGACATTGACGGGGGCTTTATTGGCGTTATGCTGCTCCAGATAGGCCGTAAAATCCTGCTTGAGGGCCGCTCGGGTATCTTTGAGCGCAATATATCGGGCATCACTCAGTAAGCTCTCAATGGCCCCATAGATGCCATTACGTCCCAATGCAATCACATAGTTTTGATTGCGAACTTCTTTATCCACACCTGATTTATTGGTGCTCAAGTGACCGAACACCACACCGCGAACGCCTTTGCTACGCCCATCCACAATCAGCGTTTCAATAAAGTCACTGTACGCCTCTTGCCAGTCGGGGATATCTGACTTTTTGGGTGGCCCCCCGGTTTCAAGTTCAGCATAGATACGGGCGGCTTTTGAGATCGCTTTTGTGCCTTCGTTCGACTCATCGATCAGCACAAAGGATGGAACCAAAGAGCCGGTTTCTAACAGGTTTTCGATGGCATTGGTCCGCAGCCGTAGCCGCGTTGCGGCATCCACTAACGTCTGACCCTGCATCGTGCGGGTGACCACATACATATCGTGAGTGTCCTCCAGACCGGCCATGGATAGCGTTTCACCACGGGCCGAGTTGCCCGATTTGTGAGCGATTGCCACAAAGTCAGTGGACTCATCCACTTGATAGGCATGGCTCACAATGGCCTCTAAAAACGCTGATTTACCCACCCCAGTGGTCCCTAACCCCAGTAGGCCTCTGTCATCTGCAAGGAACCGGGGAATAGGATTTTCTATTTTTAAGCCACAATACCGACGCTTACCCGTCAGGTCGACACAGCGCTCTGATGCCTTGGTCGTGGCATTTTTACGGGTGGAGAATTTCAGGTCTTTGGTTGTTTCAGTGGTGGTCGCCTCCGGTGAATCCTGGGTGATGCCCATCAAGGCTTTGAATTCTGCGAGCTCCTCTTGTGAGGTTTTAGCGGGGACCAGACCGGGTTCCTTCATATGGTCCGGCAGCGGTGCATTATTTTGCAGCTTCACTTCACTGACAGCTGTGTAAACACGACTGGTTTCTGAATCCTGAAACGCCTGTTTCTGTAAACTCCGGGTGAATTGACGCTCTTCTTCGGCTTCATCTAACTCGCGTTGGAATTCATCCAGTCCGGCATGGGCCATCCCAATGAGGGTGAGGCCGGTGGCGGACATCATGAGGCCCAAGGCTGGCGGCCAACGATAGTTCAACCCTTGGTCTGAGTAAAACCGTCGCTCTACTGGGGCAAACACGAGAAAGGCCCCCAGGATGGCCATGCCGTAAAGACAGAGTGCGCGTTTAGGCGCTGCGACCCAGGCACCTTTGAGTAACTGACCTGACCCTTGTATTAACCGACGCCTAACGGCAGGGGACAGGAGATCCGTGTCTAGAAAATGGCTATCCATGTGACGATGCCTCCTAACGTGATGGCGCTGACAAACGCGATAAACTGCAAAATTCCAACACTGCTTGCTTCAAACGTGAGGCGTTTAGCCCATGGATGGCCCCGTGTAATGCCATTGAGCTGTAGGCTTAGCAGGCTCACAACGACGAAAAAAGCGGCCACACCCACCGCGAGAAGCGAAAATTTCAACGGGGGCCATAGGGCCGACAGCTGGACAATGGCTGAGGAGGCACAGGCGATCAGGAGGTACTGGGTGAGCTGGGCTCCTAAGTGATGGTTGAGTTTCACGGTCCTAAGGGGGCAATTGCCCCCTGATAAACGGCTAGTTCTGGACAAATTGGTGCTCTAAATGTGAGCCCTGGTGAATTCCGTTTCGGCTGATATCCGTGGCTGTGTGCAATTTCTCGCGGAGGCCACGATCAAACTTGGCATAGGCAATATTGGCGTTCTCCACGTCAGACGCATGCTTTAAACCCGCTTGCTTTCTGGCTAGATTGAGCTGATGCTTCAGTGTTTGCCATTGTGCAAACGCTTCCTCAATGGTGATTTCAAGCTTCGCTACTTTCTCGCGTAAGCTCTTGAGAGCCGTCTGGTACTTTTGTTGGCAATCGATATAGTGATTAGCGGCATCAATCGCTCGTGTTGCCTGGGATAGTTGCTCTGACTCTGCGGTGATGTGGTCAATAAACTGATCCGCCGATGCTTCTGTGCCACAGTCCGTTAGAAAGTTGCCAGGAAGTTTGGCAACGTCCGTGAAGTCAAGCCGTTCTAGGTTGCTGGGGTTGATCCGTTCGTTGGTCAGTCCCGTTTTGGCGTTTAAAGTTCGTTCAAGATTGCCGGTCAGGTTAAAAGCCATCGTTCGATATAGGTAAGGTAAACATCAAGGGGGGCGACGCTTAGCGCCGTATGTAGTCTCGGTTTTCTAGATAGAAATCCCGCAACGGCAGGGACCGATAATGGTTGTGGATGGTGGATATGGCAAATGCACCCGCCAGGATTAATAAGACCAGGTGCGTTAACGTCAATCGAAATTGTTTCAGTCTCGACAGGTCACGGGCTTGCTGATGGTGGTCAGCGGTTAGCCGCTCGATATAGCTATGGTTCAGCTCGGACAGATCACCCAAGTGAGTCACGGTTCCTTTAATGAGGTCTAAGTCTTTCTGAGTCAGCTTTTCGCCTTGTTCCAGTACGGTTAACTGTTTACGAATCGTGGCGAGCGCGCGTTTTATCTCGGTTGAATGGATGCCGTGAGTCTCCTCAAGGTCGGCAACCGCCGTCCTGAGAGTGCTAAGACCAACGCCATGACGCTCAACGGTTTTGTTGAGAATGCCAAGTTTCTCAGCAAGACTTAAATCGTCAGTCGGTGGTGGCTCAGCCGGGGGGTGCACATCTGGCTCGGTACATAACCAAGTCAATGGATCATCGCTCATGGCTCTCACCTCCGTTAGTTCCAGAACGTGAGGGCATCAAAAAAACCAGTCGAACAGGTATAGGCCGTTACCACTGGCTGAGCCGTGTCTCTCAATTTCCAGCCTGCCGAACCAGACAGCAGGCACAAAATCAGCATTAAAATGATTTTCCAAGGCATGATGAATCGGTTCCTGGTTGATAGGGCGTGAACGCTGATGGTTTGTGGGAATGACTACAGATTTCGTCTACCTAGGCCGTTATTGCCATAGACGGAGATCAGGTGCTTAAAGTCTTTGGTCCGTTTGCATGCGCCACAGGTTGTCTCACTGGGCGTAGCGGTTAGGTTGAGTTGCTGTCCATCCAGCGGGGCCGTATAACGCCCGCAATAGGTCAGCAGTTCCAGGGTTTCAGGGTCAAAGGCTTTACGGTCTGGATCTAATCCAGACAGGCGGGTCAGATGGTGTTTGAGCATCAGATGCTAACTCCAATCGGTGAGTTGTGAAAATTCGTCTTTGGGCTCAGCGGCCTGGGCCTGGGGCAGTGACGCAGCCGGTTGATGATTGGCGTGCTGACTGGCGGCCCAGGTGCTAATGATGTGGTTGAGCGCCAGCCGTGGATCGTCGGTGTGGATTTGCGCCATCACCTCACGTATCAACGGCTGAAACCCTTTATCTATCGTGATTCTCATGCGTTGACCTTACGGATGGCATAGGCATAAAGGCCACGGGAATTGGCCCACTGTGGATCGCTCAGCACCTGAATATTGCGCTTTGCTAATAGACCTTTGATGCCAGGCAGACAGGCACCACCACCAATCGCGATCAAGGCTGTCGCTGACGCCATACGATCTTCTGTCGGTCTGACCATGGGCTTAAGCACCCGGTTAACCCACTGGGGTAATTCCTGTTTGTAGGCTTCGGTAAATTTCCAGTTTGGATACTGCGTGCCGTAGGTGAAGTGGGTGCTCTCAATACCGGCTCTAATCAGGTGGCGATCTCCTTCTCTCTTGAGGTGTTGTCGCACCAATGGGTTTGTTGCAACCGCATCAATGAGACTCTCAACACCCCCGTTTTGGCTATAGCTTCTATCGGTCATGACCAGACCATTAAACGAGCTAACAATCAACGTGCCATTGCCTAAGTCATAGACTAAAGCATTCGTGAAATCAGAGTGTCGTTGATAGGCCAAAACCGCTCCAGTTCCTTCCTCTAGCACGCCATTAACAACAACAGAAATCACGGATAGTTTGTTGTTAACCATCACATGATGTTGTCCTTCGAGAGCTGTTTTTAAGCCCTTGCCGAGAGTCGCGCCATCATGGACCGATGCCGTAATAGAGAGACTCCATTCTGAGCGAAACGGCATCAGAGAAAGCGCACTCAGTAACAGTTGTAAACCCAGGTCAATCTTGCCGGTTTTGTCATCCGTTACCCGTGCTAATGCCCGTGGCGCATGGTAGTAAGCATTGATGCCACCGATCCATTGCTTGCCGACCAGGTCAGCGCGATCACCCTGGAGATACTCCACATAGCCTTGGGTTTGACCCATGCTCAGACGCTCAGTTAGATAGGTCACATAGCTATCGAGGCGGTATTCTCCCAGTCCCGTCACCAGCTTTAAAGCCCCATTGCCAATGTCTACACCAGCCGGTTGAACCATGGGGCTGGTAGCGTCAGATGTGGCAGAGACGGGCAGATTTGCCAATACTTGAGTAGTCATATATTTGAACCTCTATGGGTTGATGCGTAAGGGATTGAGTTCAATTAGTCCGGTTTTTCAGTCGTTGCATGGACTGACTGAATGAAACAGATGTGGCAGATTTAGACAGATTTGCCACGCAGTAGGGCACAAGAAAGCCCCTGGGCAACTCCATTGCACAGGGGGGTAGTTTCAGGCGCTCTGTTTTACATAGCTGACGGTTCGAAACTCATCGACTGAACCGTTTTCAAGACAAATCGTGTAATAGTACAGCTGCCCGTCTACTTCGACGACACCTTCATCAGTTATGGAGGCCTCAGAGCCACTGCATAACTCAAACAGCTGGACACCTATAGACAACTTTAGTCTTTTGATTGTTTCCAGCCGCTCTCTCAGCTGCTGACTTTCAGTTGTTAGTGTTGAAAACTCTTGAAATAGCTCGTATGGGCTTATTTTTTTGGATTCGTTAGGTACCATAAAAAGGTCTCTCCTTTAGGGACATGGCCCTGGGCTACGTCGTCCAAACTGAGGCCCAGGGCTATTAACTGATTTTCTAAACTGCGCTGAGGACCTTACTCCTCAGCGCTTTTTGTTTCAAGTTCTTGAAGAAACGCTATGGGCTCTTCAGACTGAAACGATCGAGGTAGATCAAGCCAGCCTTTTCCAAACCTGGATCGCAACCAACCCTCAATATTTTGAATTTCCTCCGTAGTAAAAGTCGGCTCGAATCCATTGGCAGCTCGATTGACTTTGTCCTTGGTACACCCCCACTCACGAGCCAGTTTGCTTTGAGAAATACCAAGAACTCGAACAAATTGAGCGATCACATTCTCTCCTTGCTGAAACTCACCTCTTGACATAGCATAGCATTAACGTCGCAATTTACGACGATATTCACGACGTATATTACGACATCAACTCCGATAGACGACACGCGGAGGAAGATTAACGCCCTGACTCCGCGTGTTAATTATCTCAACCCTGACAAGCGTGATAGAAGGTGTTTCGTATTAAGCCTCATTTCAAATCAAGTAAGAAAGTAAACTCCCATGTCCTGGCAATCAATAAATCAATTAACCCATGACCTACGAACTTACGCATGGGGTGTCATAAATGATCATTCTTGTTGGAGAGACACCCAGATCGGGATAGTTTGGCCTCTCCAAATTAGGAAACTCAATGCCCCCTATGGCTGCATATTTCAAGTCGGCTTTTATCGACCCAGGTTGCAAATTCTCAACGCCTACGAAATGGAAGTTGACTATCTCATGCGTGGAGGGCAATCCAATGCCAATGGGTAGCAACTGTATTAACTGGGCCTGGCTCGTTGCACGCCTGGTTGCGGCTAATCAACAGCAGCACTTCTATGTACTGCGGTTTATGTGGACTGCGATCGAGTCGTTCGAAAAAATGGGACTACCGCCCGAGCAGATTAATGAGCTGCGTGGCATCTACACCGGCATGGCAGAGGGTGTAGTGTTTTCGGACTTTATTAACAACCAGCAAAAAGAGGCTGACTCACCGAGCCAACCTCACAGTTAGTACCGAGATGTGGAGCGGGGCTGCCAGCCAGCCCCTGGAAATCTTAACTTGTAAATATTATGGCAAAGATAGCTCAGGAAGCACGAAAGGGTGCGGCCTGTCCATTGTGTGGTCGCGAGTCGTATTGCTTCCTGATTGGTGGTGAACCGAGCAAGCCAGACATGGTGCTCTGTCAATGGACAGATGCAAATCGCCCTCCTAACGGATGGACCTATCAGGGACTCGCCAAGGACAACCGGCCTAAGTTTGTTAGGGATGGAGCCAAACGAAGACGGAGCCGCAAATATCCTGACCTGATCCGATTACAGCCTAAGGAGTTCTCTGAAAAATCACCCTCATGGGTACTAGACACCCCCAAGCCCACCATTGCCCCTGGTGATCTAGTCGTCGTTGCGGATGGCATCACCCCAGGCATCCATGAGGTTAAGCGTCGAAAGCGTAAGACGCTGATGTGCTCAACACCTGGGGGTACCCAGATATTTTTAGAACTTCCAGAAAAGAATGCTAAGCCCTGTGTTGAGGATGCAGCTACCGGTGACCAGCTACAGCGGATTGAATATCTATATCCAGATCCGCTTAACCCAGAGAAGAATATCGGTAAGGTGGTCCGTCGTCAGTGGACCGATCGCAGGGCCTGGTTTGAGGGATATACCAAGACCAAAGAAGTTAGGCCGTGGTTTTGGAATGAAGAGGCTGGCAACTGGGCCATGGGACGCGGGCCACGAAGCTGGCCATTGTATAGAGAGAACGAAGCCAAGGAAGCGATCACCCGTGGCGAGGTTCTATTTATTGTTGCCGGTGAACAGGCTGTTGAGGTTTACCGGTCGCTAGGTCTCACCGCAACAACGTGTCAGGGTGGTGAAAGCCGCTATGCCGATATCCCCGACAGACTATCGGGCAGTGTGGCCATGGCCAAAGATGCAGGTCTGAAGCCTCTAATTGCCATACACCCTGACTTTGACCTAACCGGTGAAGCCACTTTCTCAGCCGGTTTAACCAAGGAATGCCGCAAAGAAGCGATCGCAGCGGTGGTCCTGAATCCGCTAGCTATTTGGTCAGAAATGCCCCATGGGGGTGACATCAAAGATGTAATTGAGCAGAGTGCGATCGCAACGGACGAACTCCTCATTCGGCTAGAAAATGCCATTGATGAAGCCATCGACCTGGCGCAGATGGCAGAGCACAACATTAAACGGCGACTGCGTTGGGGGGCTCCAGATTCTGTCGATGGTGAACTCGGTTACTGGCGTAAAGATGACGACAGCGACGATGACTATAGTGTCTTTCGACCGCTCACTAATTTTGACTTGCAAATAGAGAAAGAAGTGGCTAGCTCAGACGGTGGGGGCTTCATTTTGCAGTTGAAACGTAGTGGTGACCATCAGCAGCACCGTTTATTTCTGCCAAGTCTAGATTTCACCAGCGTCAGCAAGTTTGAGGACACTTTAAAGAAAGCGTTGGGCGGTGCCCTCATCTGCCGGTTGAATAACCACCAGATGAAAGCGCTGTTGAGAGTACGTCTGGATGAGTATCACAGCCGTGGTGGAAAACTTTATCGCCTGGCTGAACGTGTGGGCCAACAATCTGATGGCTATTGGATATTCCCCAGCAATCAGCTCATGCCCAATGGTGAACCCACCAGCGAAGATCACAGCCGGTGGATTTGGAATGATGGCATTACTGGGCAGGCCGATACCCTACCGGTGCCTCGATATAATCCCGCCTCAGCGGATGCAATGGGTCAGTTGGTGGAGTCAATGATCGGGTTTTATGGACCGGTCAATATTTACCCAGCCTTACTAACCCTCGGTTATGGCGCGGCAGCTGTTCACTATCAGTCCTTCATTGAGCAAACTGGTAGCTTTCCCATCCTTAACCTAATTGGTGACGGTACCGCTGGTAAAACCACAGCTGGGGCCTGTGCATTGTCTATCTCTGGGATGCACACCGATAAAGCCGGTGGCATGCTCAAAGACGTTTCGATGTCAGCTGCCTATGAGCGGTTAAAGCTGATCGGCGGCCTGGTGCATTGCTGGGATGACCCACACCGCAACCCTGAACTAGACGAGTTTTTGAAAGGACTCTATAACGGCAAGCCCCGACTCGTCAGAGGTGGGGACGCTGGCAAGTTCAATTCCCAAAAGCCTCATTCCGCCTTGATGGTGGCGTCTAACTTCGCTGCCGGTGAGACCAATGCGGCAACCATGAGCCGGTTAATCCTGCTCTGGTTTGACTGCAACGACAAGTGTGGTGGCAAAGACGACTGGTCAAAGATGAAACGGGCTATGGACAAAGCCAGTGGTGCCCTGCCATTGGTCATTAAGTTAGGCCTAGACCTGGATGCAATCGGTCACTGCGAAGACGAATTAACACCCTATTTACCCCATGCCCATTCCAGGATGGCTCGTAACCTGGCCATCATTCTTCACTATGGCAATGCCGTGCTGGATATGGCTGGCGTGCGATCTCAATTTGACCTGCTGAGCTACCTGAGGGATAAGGTTTGCACCATGGCCAATGATGCCGATGCCAGCACCGACAGCTTACGCGACTTTATCGAACGACTATCCATGTTCCGGTCCCAAGCCAAGCTAGGTGATTGGAATATGCGGTTTACCACCGAGCACAATTCGGAGGTGGTCAAAGCGCTATCCATCCGTCTCAACGAAGTGTGGGATGTGGTGGATAAGAATTCAAAGCTGGCTTACAACAAGCAGATTCTTAAGAACCTACTCAAAGCCCGTGGTGCCCATATGCATGACCGGCAACGGTTCCATGGCAACGAAGACGTCTCAAAGGCATTTGACCGCAAAGCCACCGATGATCCGAAGTGGAGAATTCAGCGGTGCATCTCTATTCCCATTGAGCTGATCCGCGACTACATCGAAATTGATGAACAGGTCGAAAATTTTGAAGGGCCTAAAAAGGTGTCAACTGCGTCAACTGACCCTGCTGATCAACTTGAAATCCCTGCCAGTCATAAAGAATCTCAGTTGACACCTATATGTCAACTGAATGTCAACAGAGATAAAAATAGTCAACTGAACAATGGAGAGGGTGATCAGAGTGATTCGGCAACTGTCACATACCCCAAATCTCAGTTGACGAATTCCAGTTGTCAACAGCCCCCCTCGGTTGACACTCAAATGTCAACTGGGCAAACCCATACCCAGAAAGGGATAGAGGGTGATTTTGAACCTCAGTTGACGCAGTTGACATCAGAAAGGGTCCCTATAAATATTCCCCACGAAGATCCTTCATTTGAGGACCCTGTCGTAAGTGCGAACTCTTGTCTCACAAACGCTGAAATAAAAACAGAGAAAGAGAAACAAGCAGTCTCAAGCGTCTCACAGCGAGACTCGGCAATTTTGGATCCTCAAAATCCTGTTGAGAAATGTAACGACCAACTGTCACAAGGGAAGGGTAAAAAACTGCTGCCTCCACTGATTCCAAAAGTCGGGGACATCATCATTCCAACTGGGGCAACGGCCTGGTGTCGAAAGGGCAGCACCAAATTACCGAAAGGGTCTATTCCTCGTCAGTGCAAAGACGATGATCAGATTCGGTTGGCGTACATGGGGAGTGAGGGGTGGCACGCACTGCAACGACCCTCAAAAGTTTTGGCTATCTCCGCTGATAAGAAGCGGGTCAAGGTCCGGAATCAAGAAACCGGGCGCACAGATGTATTTGCCCTCTGTGGGCTGCAAATGATGCCGCCACAGGAGGGAGATGGATCGCCAGATAACCCCTAGAGAGCTTTGGTACCTATGGCTTGCCTATGTCGAATACAAAACCCCCTACGTCGCCCCTAGCACCGTGGTTCGGGATTACGCCAAGTTTGAAAAACGGATACTCAAAATGATGAAAGAAAAACCAGAGATCAATGATGCGCGCGATGTCCGCGCCTGGCTGTTGGACAACTTCTCACTAGAAACCGCCAGGCGAACCATTCAACAATTCAACGCCGCCTGCAAGTTTGCCGTCGCCATGGGGGATCTGCCCGTCAACCCATTCGATGGGCTTACTCGGTACTGGGGCAAGCGTCGCCGGATAACCGAGGATAATTACACCGCATTCACGCCCAAGGAACGCGCGGCGATCATTGATGCATTTGAGCGTGACCATCCGTTCTATGCATTTTGGGTCAAGTTTCTGTTCTTGTCCGGCTGTCGGCCAGAGGAAGCGAGCGCTCTCAAATGGGGAGATGTGGCCTCCGACTTCAGCGAGATTCTGATTAATAAGGCGCTGCCGGTGGACACCCGGATCGAGCAGCCAACCAAGACCTATCGCTCTACGCGGTTTCCCTGCAATGCCCAGATGCAACGATTGCTTGAAGAGCTGTGGGCTCGAAATTACAGGGAGGACATCACCCCAGAGACCGTTAGTACTCACTGGTTGATTCCATCGGTCAAGGGTGGCCCCTTCGACTACAAAAACTTTCAGACGCGCTACTGGAGACCCACCGTTGAACAATTGGTACGAGATCGCAAGGTGGCCTTCTACTTCAGCGAATACCACGCCAGGCATACCTTTATTACCGAGCTGGTCAAAAAAGGCATGGATGAACAGGACATCTCTTATTTATGTCGAACCAGCGTGGCCATGATTCAACGGTGCTATGCCAGCCAGTCCAGAATCGTTAGTGTACCGGAGTTTTAGCTATGAGATATCCGAACGAGACCCCTGAAGAAGTCTTAAAGCATTCATCAGAGCCATTCATCCATGACGACGAATACGATCTGGACGACTACACCGACTATGACGAGAACGGGCCATATTTTGACCCATATGCGGGCTGTTATGACGATGAACCCCATGATGTGTGGGGCGAGCAAGACGACTACGAGTATTGGCTAAATGAGTGTGGCCAGGGTCAAGGATATGTGGGCTGTCTCAAAGCAGGCTCTGAGGAATGTGATTTTGAATGCCCATTTAGAGATTCTCTTGAGGTCCTCGAAATTACTAGACTGCAAATGATAGAGCGGTGGGTGCTGGACAAGCTCCCATGGGTACTTCATGCATGGCGAAACCTCATGATTGGCCGCCCGTATGAAGTGAGCGCAGATGCTGAAGAGTTTTGGGCTTGTTTCCTGCGAAGCCACAACATCTATGGAACCCCCTGGGATGCGTATCTCATCAACCAGCTGTTTTTTTATGGCAACCACGAATCCATTCCATATGACGACATACCCTTTTGAGTTTCAAATAACCCCCTGAATTTGAAACTCAATCTGAACACTTGCAATGACGTGGAGACTTTTGAACATGCCGATGGATAGGAGTTTGTATCCTGACGACTGGGATGAGATCGCACTCAACATTAAGAATGAGGCTAAATGGGTATGCGACGACTGCGGAAAAATATGCCGAAAATCTGGCGAGTCAGTGGATGAATTTGTGGTTCGTATTAATGCAATAAACCAGCTGTTCTCAGGCTGGCCAGAGGATATATCTGTATCTGAATCTGAGGTTAGGGCTCACCCACAGCGATGGACATTGACCGTGGCCCACCTTGACCACCGGCCCGAAAATTGCGATCTCACCAACCTCAAAGCGCTCTGTGCTCCATGCCATTGTCGGTATGATTTGCAGCCGTCATCCATGTTTGTCAAAAAGCAGCTGAAGCTTGAAAGGTGTGGCCAGTTAAGCCTGGAGGTTGGTTGAGATGGTGGCCTACAACTTTAAACAGCAGTTTGCTCCACTCATTAGATCGGGGGCCAAACAGCAGACTATCCGAGCACGTCGAAAAAACAGACATGCGATCGCTGGGGAACCCATTCAGATTTACACCGGGATGCGTACCAAGAGTTGCTCCAAACTGATTGACCCAGACCCCATATGCAGAGCGGCATTACCCACCAGCATTGATGGTATGGACGTGGTAATAGATGGCACGCCTCTGGTGGGTAACGAGCTGGAGCAGTTTGCGATCGCAGACGGGTTTAGCTCATTTGATGAGCTGGCAGATTTCTTTAAAGATCGGATGCCGTTTGAGGGTGTTCTAATTGCCTGGGGGGATTGGCAGCCCTACTGGACACCATTTTGATCAGACGGTTGTTCAGTAGGCGTGAATTGCAGGACGAACTTCACCCTTCCCTGAATCCATTGGCCACCAGGCGACAAGACTTTGCAAGAAACCCCAGAGGTCCACGACGTCAGATTATTACGATCACTGAACACTGAGCCCGCCACTTTAGACGCATCCTGCCCTATAAAAGTCTGACCAACGTCAGGCAACTTCCTGTTATCAGTGAGCCTGATCACAGTGTCTGGAGCGACTATTTCTGGTTCATTCATAACGCCTGAAAGCCATATAGCGTAAGCCTTCAACGAGAATTGAACTCGTGACCTCTCCCTTACCAAGGGAGTGCTCTACCGCTGAGCTATGAAGGCAAAAAGACTATGTGGTGGGCCGTGTTGGATTCGAACCAACGTAGGCGTAGCCAGCGGATTTACAGTCCGCCCCCATTAACCACTCGGGCAACGACCCACTACCACATACACCGGCAATTAGACCGGCAATGCCAGGAGGCGGACTTGAACCGCCGACACGAGGATTTTCAGTGCATTCAAGCGCTATAGCTAGCATTGATGAGCTTACTAGCAAGATGCGACTAAAAAGCTTATGTAGGCAATCGATA
>NZ_JASATU010000052.1:0-25373 GCF_032906605.1 Leptothoe sp. LEGE 181152 | reverse complement strand
CCATTGTGATGCACCTTAAAAACGATGGTTTGTTTTTCAAGGGTTCATCACCTTTCCTCTTTTGGCAATACGTTCAGCGATTCGGCATTGAGCATCGTGCCTTTTATTTGGCCTAAATTTAGGTAATAAATTGGTCAGCCAAGCGTCCGACCAGATTGCAGCGCCTCCTGTGATGGCGTCTACATTAAACCCAGACGATGCAAATAGATTAGACATAACACTAACGCTGGCACAGCAAACGGTCACCCCCTGAAACCCATGGGATGCCTGAAATAATTACGAAATAGAGAAATTGATAGGGAATGACCGGAAGCGAGAGGATAGGTCATCCCTCCAAGCCCACGGACATCATAAAGTTGTATTTGTTACTTATCGATGCGGGAATGCACGCAGATTTAGTCGATTTTGGGCATCTTCACAGCAGGTTTATACTCAAGTGGGGTATGCAATCTAATATGTGAGGATTCAGTAAAGATAAGCATTCACAAAGTCTCATTGATACGTTGAACTCATGAGGGGAGGGGCCGAATCGTGCTTTTGAAGATCTCTCAATCGGGTTTAATGAATTGGGCATACTCAGGTAATGCCGTCTGTGGTTTACCATTCCTTAACCATGCCCGTCGCCCTATCCACGGATACCGTTATTCTCGATATTCTAAATACCGCTCGGGCCTATGCAGGCTGTCCAACGCTAACGGGAGACTACTGGTTCAATCATCAATGGTTTCATGGTCCCATATGGATACTCTTGCTGGATGCCAAAGGTACAGAAGTGTCTCCATCCCCTGTATTTAGTGGTGTGGACTGGCTCAAAGTGAATAACTTACAGGCACCGTTGGCATCCTTTCCTGATGCCGATGGCTATGTAGATTCCCAGGAGCTACTGCGGTCCTTCAATGTATATATGTCCACTCTTCACGGATATCAACACTCTCAGGTAGACAGTCCTCTAATTCAACTCACCCTCACTCAAGAGAGTTGTTCTGTGCTGCCTGCCATTCCAGTAGACAACAAGCAAGGGGAACGCATTTATTATCTGATTGCCGATGGCAACCATAACTGGAAACGAGTTCCCCCAAATGAGCTAGAAGCTTAAGCCGCCAATGCTAAGTGCTTAGAGAGCACATCCATCAGAGCGTGATAGGCAGGCTTAGTCTGATACGCTTCATCAAATAGACCAGGGACCGCCTCACGCAAGACATGTTTGATATGGTTATCGTAGGGATTCCAAATCGTCATACTGGTGGCTCCCCCCGCTAGCGCTGTTTGAACAATCTGCCGATAGGCTTGGGCATGAAGTTGATAGCCCATGACTCTGGGGAGCACCTGGGCTTTGGGATCTAAACCCACGGTAATCTCGCATAGGTGGACATTCATTTCCAGGGCTTTAAGATCTCGGATCGCGCCTTCAAGTCTTAGGGAGCTGATGGCCAAAGAGCGCATCACATCATGATGGAGCTGCATTCCCACACCGTGGATCGGGATACCGGCTGATTTGAGTTCTCTGACCATTTTGGCAATGGCTTTCCAACGACCAACAGTGTGAACCCGGTAATCCAAGTACAACAGTTCAGCATCGGGGTCGGCTTCATGTGCCCATTGAAAGCACTTAGGAATAAAATTATCGATCTTTTTCCAGATCGATGGCCGAGGTCGACCATGATCGTTGATGGCTTCATTGACCACATCCCAGGTGCCGACTTTTCCGCGATAGCGGCCCACCATCTCCATGATGAACTCTCGGAGTACTCGCTCTAGCTCAGGTCCGTCCAGACCCTTCATCCAGTCACTACAGGCTAGGTGCCAGCAAAGGGTATGTCCACGAACAGCCTGCTTATGAGCCTCAGCAAAGGTGACCAGTCGGTCGGTCTTATCAAAGTACCAGTCATTAGGAGTCGGACGCACATTATGGATTTTGAAATCACCCATCGATACCAGTAGATTGAAGTGACGAGCAGCAATGGTTTCGTATTCTGGGATATCAAGACAGCCGACATTGATAGCACCTCCAACCTGGAATCCGATATCAGTTGCTAGGGAACGAAGTGTGGCCGTCATGAATCGCCTTATATCCTGTCTGGTTTTAGTAAGCCCAGGTCAGTGGATTAGGTATCGGAGGATAGAAACCTGTTACAAGTATTTGTTCTATTGTGGTCTGAGTGCAATGAAACGGGTGCTGTGGAGTTGTACTCTAATTTAGGCTGTGAAATGGGGTGCATTGTTGTGAGGCTCTAATCGACCAGATAGATGTGTTCAGTTATTGCAGTCGGCTTATTCGTCGTTGAGTTTTGACTATCTGTAGCCTTAGCTAGATAGCGGAAAGTGGAGTGAGTTCGGCTTGAAAATACTTTATAAGTAGCTGATATCGTTGAACTAAAAGTTGATCTGGATAGAGCAGATTCCTTGATGTGGCACTGGTTCCGCCTAATGGGGATAGTCTATTCCATGATTGATAAGGGTTAGACTGCATATCGAATTGATAACAACTGTGTCCAAGATAGTCCCAGATTCAGAATACCGAGTTTGACAGCAGGTACAACTTTCGTCGTGAAATGTACACGCACGAAATTGTGCACCAACCAGTAGACATCTAGGGTTCGTTGTAAGTGTTTTCGAGATTTAGCATAGGATTGGTTTTACGGCGTAAGGCCGCATTGCGCCGTCGGATCGAGGCATTGAAGGCTTCCATATGATTCGCATGAATGGTGGTCTCTGCCACATGGTGGTCTGTTTGAGGGTGTTCAGGAACCGGGGCTTGATACGTTTTACGCGGACGTCCTCGACGCTTTTTAGTCCCTTTGTTTTTTAAGCGAACTCTCACTCCTTTCGGCAATCGCTTTTTAGGACGTCCCGGTTTTCCCGTCCGAATGATGTCATAGCAGATTTCAAATAAGAGATTGCCATACCGTTGTTCTCCATCGGTCAAGAGGCTAAATGCTCCCGGTTTGTTCCACTACCTTGGCTAGGCAGGTAAATGCTTGTTCAAACAACTGTTTGTCTGTTCGACCACCGTGCAATTCCCACAAAAATCGACTGCCTCGCTCCATTAGGACAATCGTCCAATCTTCTGAAAGTGAGGGGGGAACGTTCTTGTCGACCTTGGTATACAGTTCATCGCCTTCTATCTCCTGATGAATGAATTCATGCATGATGGAATAGAGCATCAAGGTGGGTTTGAGATCCGCTAAGCGACGTTCCCAATCAATCACACTTTTCTTTGAAACATTAAAGGTCCGAGCCGCTGCATTCAGACTCATTCCCTCACTTCTTGCTTTGAGAATCCTGATAATCCGACTTAAGGGGGTGGTCAACCCGGCAATCAGTGTGGCAAACGTTTCACTGTAATAAATATCGCACTCACGGCAGTGGTCAACCGTTCGTGTGCCATGGGGTTGGGTTGTGTACCGGGTGTGGGGATGAACATCGTTACTCGCGCAACCGGGACACGGATGGGAAAATAGATCCATAACACCACAGATTTAGAAGGACTTTACTGGTAGCTATTATCCCTCAAAAGTATACACAGTAATCTCTTTGGTTATCTCACTGCACGGAACCAGTACCCTTGATGTGAAAGAGGAGAATAAATAGAGTTACCGGGTACCTGCAAGGTCTTCCCGGTAACTCTATTTATTTTCAACCCGTGCCCTTCCCTTTAGTTTTAGCTTGAGGGCACCGATCAAGAATGAATTGATGAAAACACAATTAAATACTAAATGCAATAAAAAACAAGAGAACAAGTGCAGAGAAAGAAATTTAGTCTCTCTCTGGTTGTTTCTTACTATCGTGATCCTGATTATATCGATCCTGAATCGGGTCCAATGCAGTGTGGGGTTGATATCCTCAATTTTCCCAATACTTACTCTGATCTCTCCAGTGTTAAGAAGTACATTAAGCAAGAGATGAAAAGAATCAGAGCTAATTCATTTCAAGTGGAAGGGCTTGATTGTTCTTGCTCGTTTTATGCTAATGATATTAGACATCGCGTTTAATAATGCAGGGATTACCGGCATACCTGGCGCTGTAACTGATCTATCCCTTGATGATTGGAACAATGTCCTTGCCACTAACCTGACCAGTTCATACCTGGGGGCAAAATACCAGTTACCGGCCATGGTCAATCGCGGTGGCGGTTCTTTGATCTTTACCTCAACCTTTGTTGGCTACACTGTAGGCATGCCGGGAATGGCAGCCTACGCAGCAAGTAAGGCAGGTTTGATTGGTCTTACGAAGGTGCTCGCTATTGAATACGGCAAGCAACAAATTCGGATCAATGCTTTACTGCCAGGGGGCACCGATACACCCATGGGACGTGATTTTGCCAATACGCCAGAGGCCTTAGCCTTTGTACAAAATCTCCATGCACTGAAGCGCATGGCAACACCCCATGAAATTGCAGCTTCAGCTCTCTATCTGGCGTCAGATGCTGCAAGTTTCACCACGGGGTCAGCCATGCTGGTAGATGGTGGTGTATCCATCAACCGCGTGTGATCAAGCTTATTTACGCAATGACTAAGACTAAGTGCGCTTTAGTGTAGGAAATCTTGCATCGATCAGGTCAGAACAGAGTTTTTCTAGCTGCTGGTAGAGATAGGTTGGATCCACCAGCTCAATTAACTTTAATTTTTTCTTTCGTTTATCGGCATGGGCTTTCTGAATATTAATAGTGTCAGGATCTATGCCAAGGAAACTGGAAATCTCTTCAATTTTTGAACGAATTTCTTTTGTTTTCAACGTTAAAAGCTGCTGTTTAGGCACTGAGTTGATGACAAATTGATTGTGGTCTCTCCAATAGGACAAATAGCTAGCAACAGGATAAAGTCCTGCTTGCCCTAGGGCAGCGTCATATTTTGTAAATGGATGCCTGTAGCGACCATAGCGATAATCTTCTAATTCCCTCCAAAACGGTTTATGACGACTACCATAATTACGATTAATTTCTGATTCTAGCCAGCTGAGGGGGTCCCTAACGGTAAAAATAAACTTGGCCTGTGGAAAGCTTTTGGCCAACACATCAGCTACATGATGTAGATAATGGGCAGCTTCCAGCTCCAAAGACATTTTTTTGTCACGCCACTTGAGCACACTTTGAATGTCAGCATAGGAATACTGGCCCGTTTCCCATTTGAGTAAATGGTAGATTGCATAATACGCATGGGGCTCATGTAACGCACCATAGTGATGCTGAAACATGTGGGCTATGGAATGGGTACCGCTCCTTGGCGTACCAATACAGTAAGCATGAAAACAACGTTTTCTACTGGCTGGTAAAACAGCATTGGCCTTAGAGACCCAAAACTCTCTTTTAAGACTAAGACTAAGGCGGATATCTATTTCTCTATCGGCAACATTAGCCCTGAACGTATTGGCTAAAATTTGACTGCTAGCAAGATTCATTAGGGTATTCGTATCAGCCCATAGGCATTTATGGGAAAAGGTGGCCAATGCCTATCTAAATCTAGTAAGCCCATTTCCCCTCAGATTTGGCACAATAGCGAAGAGCGCCGAAAGAGACCAGGAATCATGGATTCAGAATCGCTATCGTTCAGTATTGTGATTACGACCTATAACCGGGTGGAGCTGTTGAAACGTGCGATCGCAACCGCACTTGACCAAACCGTGCCATGTCAGGTGATCGTGATCGATAACGCCTCCACTGACGGTACCCAGGCGTATGTCGAAAGCCTGGGCGATCGGGTACTTTACCATCGCAATCCTACCAATGCTAACCACTCCGGGGCTGTCAATGCAGGTGTAGAGCGAGCCATGGGTACCTGGATTAAGCTAGTGGATGACGATGACTATTTGGCCCCCAACTGTATTGAAGAACTGATCAGGGCGATTCAGCAACGTCCTGAAGCGGTGATTTGTTCCTGTCAGGCGGCCCAGGTGAATGGCGAGGGGCAAGAACTGAGTCGCACCCCTGTGACCGGTCCAGGTCAGGCATTTTATATTCCCCAGGTAGACATCCACTACGGCATGTTTTTAGAGGTAGTCCCCTTCGGCACCCCCATTCAGGTGGCCGTGCGCCGCGATGCCTTTATGAAATCGGGTGGCTGGGACCTGGGCATGACCGGCTTTGATGATATTGACTCCTGGATTCGTGTTGCCGACTACGGCGATGCCCTATTTATCAATAAATGCCTGACTTACCGTACTGTGTGGCCAGGGGGCTACGACCAAAAAATCACGCTTCAGCGTCGTCTCGACACTAATGTCCTGATTAAAGAACGCATCTACCAGCACGTTAGCCCCAAACATCAAGACAAGCTGCCGACATTGAAGACGATTCGGCAATACCTCAGCCTGCACTGGATGATCGTCGCCCTCAAACAAAAACAAATCCCTAGCGCCCTAAGTTTTGGCATTCCTGCCATTTTTTCCCCTAAAGCCTGGCAACTACTCCAACAGGCTGTTAACTTTCGCAAGCAAAAGTCCACCCCCCCCATTGCTAAGCTAGTGCTTGAATAAATTACGCAACTCCTATGGCCACCACCACATCCTTATCTTTTTACCAAGTTGGCGGTAGTCTTCATCCCCAGGCACCTACGTATATTAAACGACAGGCGGATGATCACCTATACGCAAGTCTAGGACAAGGTGAGTTTTGCTATGTATTTAATACGCGACAAATTGGTAAATCGAGCTTGCGGGTGAGAACAAAATATCGCCTGGAGCAAGACGGTGTTTGTTGTGCATCTATTGACCTGACCAACCTGGGTAGTGACAATGTTACTGCTGAAAAGTGGTACATGGGAATTGCGGCAGAGCTATGGCGCAGCTTGCAATTAAACGGTGATTTCCAAGAGTGGTGGCAGCAGGGGGATGGTCTTTCTGCCGTGCAGCGATTGGATCACTTTTTAAAGGATGTGATTTTGCGGCAGCTTGCGGCGAAACGGATTGTTATTTTTATCGATGAAATTGATAGCGTGTTGGGACTACCGTTTGCGGCTGACGATCTGTTTGCCCTGATTCGCTATTGCTATAACCAGCGAGTCGATAGCCCAGAGTACCGTCGCCTCACGTTTGCCCTATTTGGTGTGGCAACGCCCACCGACCTTTGCCAAAATCCTAACCGCACCCCATTTAACATTGGTACAGCCATTGAGCTGAGTGGGTTTACCACTGCAGAGGCCATATCCCTTAGTTACTGGTTAAAACCAACGGTGGAGAATGCCACTGAGACCCTGGAGCACATTTTAGCTTGGACCAATGGTCAGCCTTTCCTGACGCAGAAGCTGTGCCAGTTGGTAGTTGCTAAACTGGCCCCCCGCACAGAGATATATGTTGAACAGGCTTGGGTGGATGGTTTAGTGCGATCGCAGCTGATCAAAAACTGGGAATCCCAAGATGAACCCCCCCATTTGCGCATTATCCAGGATCGGTTACTGGCTCACCCGCAGCTGATTAGTCGACTACTGGGGCGTTACAAAAAACTGTTATCCGGTCAAACCCTATCTTTAGAAGACAATCACCTCCAAGAAGAACTGTTACTCTCAGGCCTGGTGGTCAAACAATCAGGTCACCTCAGTATTCGTAATCGAATTTATTCAGAGGTGTTTAACACCCAATGGGTAGACTACCATTTGGTACGTTTACGTCCCTATTCCCAAGCATTCGAAGCCTGGGTTAACTCGGGTCAACAAGATCGTTCCCGATTGTTGCGCGGGCAGTCTCTCACTGAAGCCCAGGTCTGGGCCAAGGAACAACAGCTCAGCGACCTGGACTATAAATTTTTAGCAGACAGTGTTGCCGTTGATCGGCAAGAGGTACAACAGGCATTAGAATCCGAGAGACTAAAGGAGTTGGAAGCTCGCCTGGAGGCGCAGCAGCGCAATGTCACCCTACAGCGGTTTCTACTGGTGGGTATGGGAGTGGCGTTTCTCAGCATTACGAGTATTGCCATGTTGGCCTATCGCCAGTCTCGCCAAACCATGCTAACTCGGCAAGATAACGAAAACAATCAGGCCTTGTCCATTAGCTATTACTCTGACGCCCTGTTTAACCAGAATAATCGTCTGAAATCTTTGCTAGAAGCGGTGCGAGCTGCTCAACAGCTACAACGCTTACCGGTGCCTGCACCCGATGTGAAACAACAGGTAGAACAAACTCTCCGCCGCACTCTTCAAAGTATTACCGAAGCTAACCAGCTGCGGGGCCATGGTGCACCTGTGTATGGGGTAACCTTTAGCCCAGATGGTAACTATTTAGCCTCAGCTAGCTGGGATAATACCCTCAAGCTATGGCGTGCCAATGGTCAGCTGATTACCACCCTGAGCGGACATACCAATGCTGTGTGGGATGTGGCCTTTAGTCCTGACAGTGAATATTTGGTGTCAGCCAGTGCCGATAACACCGCAAAAATTTGGCCCATCAGCGATGATAGTGACATTCTCTCTGTGGTTGCGCCCCCTGTGACGTTAACGGGGCACGAGGGACGAGTCAATGATGTCGATATATCCTTGGATAGCCAAACGTTGGTGACCGGTAGTGACGATGGCCACCTAAGATTTTGGGATCGGACGGGCAAGTTGTTGCTAGATATTCCCGCCCATAACGCTAGGGTCACGCAGGCTGCCATTAGCCCCGATGGTCTCATTTTGGCCACCGCCAGTGAAGACAACACCATTAAATTGTGGGATGCCACCAGCGGACAGTTATTAAACGAATTCAAAGAACATCAAGCCCCGGTATATGGCCTGGCCTTTAACCCCAGCGGTCGTGTCTTAGCCTCTGCCAGTGATGATCGGACCATTAAACTGTGGCACGTTAACCCCGATGGCAGTCTTAAAAAGGGAGAGTCTGGCAAGAGCTCAACCATTACCCTGGACGGGCATCAGGACCGTGTCTGGCATGTGAAATTTAGCCCTGACGGTCGTCAACTTGCTTCGACTAGCCTCGACAACACCGTTAAATTATGGACCAGTAGTGGCACTCTGGTAACTACTCTAAATGGCCATGACTCTGGCACGTGGGGCATAGATTTTAGCCCCACTGGAGACGTCTTAGCCTCCAGCAGCGATGATGCAACCGTCAGGCTATGGCGCTTAGATAAAATTCCGCAAACCCTGCATGGGTACCAGGGACCGGCTACCAATCTAGCCATCAGTCAACAGACGATTGCTGCCGGTAGCTGGGATAAGACTATTCGGCTTTGGAGCTGGCAAGGTAACTTTAAATCTACACTAGAGGGCCATACTGACCGGATCTGGCAAGTGGCCTTTAGCCCCGATGGTCAAACGCTTGCTTCTGCTAGCTGGGACCAAACTGTCAAGCTGTGGACTGCTAAAGGAGACCCATTACAAACGTTGCGAGGTCACCAAGATCGGGTTTGGGGAGTCGCGTTTAGCCCCGAGGGCGATGAAGTGGCATCGGCCAGTTGGGACCAAACCATTAAGCTATGGACGCTGGATGGAGAACTTTTGCGCACGTTACGGGGTCATCAAGATCGGGTCTATGGTGTTGCTTATAGTCCTGACGGCAGTTATCTAGTGTCAGCAGGGTGGGATCACACCATCAAAATTTGGAGTCGGCAAGGGCAACTGCTGAGAAGTATCCATGGCCATCGAGCCCCCATTTGGGGAGTGGCCGTCAGCCCTGATAGCCAGCTGATTGCGACTGCTAGTGCCGACCATACGATCAAAATTTGGTCGACTTCAGGGCGTCTGATCACCACCCTAGACGGTCATCGGGCCAGGGTTCACAGTGTAGCTTTTAGCCCGGATGGCAAGCTGCTGGCATCCAGCAGCTACGATCGGACTGTACGTATCTGGCGACAGGACGGTACCCTTGTAACAACCCTGTATGGCCACAATGGTTCTACTTGGGGGGTCGCTTTCAGTGCTGACGGTCAAACGCTGCTGTCTAGCGGTCATGATCGGAGAATCATCCTGTGGGATTGGCAGGATAGCCGTAGCTTTGAACAATTGCTAGAGGATGGCTGTCGTTGGCTCGACAATTACCTTGCCCATGGAGATAACCTGTCTGATGCGGATCGTCAGCTATGTAGCGGGGGGATTTAGGAGGGTATCTAGGAAGACTAAGAGAAAGTTCTTTTAAATTACTTTTTTCACCTTACACATCTTCCGTGTTTTCCCTTAAATTGCTTTCATAGCAATCTAGTCTATTCAATTTCGACTGACCGAAGGCTAGTTGCGTCCACGTCTGTAGTCAGTTAGAGCAATAATAATATTTACATTAATGCTGGGCAAAGGTCTCTAAAGGGGGCCTGTGCTCAACAGTTTTTGTTTTTTGTGCTTGTTCAATTTCGGTTTATTTCGTAAGACTTTCTGGCCACGTTCCCAGAGCCGTCCAGATATCGCCATCCGTATTACTACGCGATTTGCAGGATCACAGGAGATAAGGTTATGAAGGCTATTGCAATTGTTGGAAGTACTGCTCAGTCTCAAACACTGCTAGCCGATTTGTTGCATTGGCATGGACTATCCGTTTTTCAGGTCGATGAAAATGAGGCTTTGCTATCTCTGCTGAGCTTTATTTCACCTGAGTTAATTATTATTGAGCCCTCAGTGGCCACGGCTGAACTGGTTTGCGATCGCATCAAGCATAGTTCATTGTTAGACAACGTACCCGTTATTGTGTGTGCCGACCGTATGCTCGGCCAAGGGAGCGCTGATGCCTACCTCTATTCTCCCTACACCGCTGAGGACGTGTTTGCGAATATTCAGGTCCTACGTCCTCTGTCTGCCCTCTTGTCAGACAGCGTCGTCGGCTCAGCCTGGGGTGATGTTTAAGCATCGACGCTTAAGCGTCCGCCAAAGTATTGTCTGTAGAGGCTACAGCTAGCGGTTGCCCTATTGCCTGCTAAGGTAACCAACCCCATACTTTCCAGGCGATAGGCGGTCATTGGTTCAAGTTCTGTGGCCGTATCTTGTTCAATTACCTTGTAAAAGGTACGGGCCAGGTTAGGTTCCGCTTCAAAGATTGCCAGATAGCTACGCAGGTGATCGCTATAAATGCCACTTTGCTGAGGGGCTTCATCAATCAGCTGCTTTAGTTCCATCTTGTGTACGCTCAGGTTATACAGCGCCAAATGAATTAGATAGGGATGTCCTTCAACCAACGTATGAAGTGAGATTAAACTATCGTCCCATTCAATGCGATAACGCAGAGACAGCTGTTGGGTTTGCTCCAGAGTAAAGGCAGGTAGCCGCAGGGGCAACCCCACATTAAACGGAGATTGGTGAATTTGTAACGGAATGTATGCTTCTGTGGCATAGGCCACCAGGAGGCGTAAGTACCCCCATTCGGTGAGATTTTTGGCTTCTTCGTGCCACACCCGCAACATGGGCAAAAATTCTTGGGCCATGGCCGGGTGCTCAAAGACTGCCTGGAGATCATCAATCACCAGTAACAGTGGCTGCTGCAGCGGATTTAAAATGCTGCTCTGCATATAGTTAGTACAACTGACCTTACTGCCTAAGTCGACATTCCATACATCATCCAGCTGGGCTGTGAACTTCAGCTGCTGGGTAATATTGGCGCAAAACCAGCGTAGAAATTTATCAAAATTGGCCAAGACACAGCTATCGGCCTGGCGGAAGTTAAGCCGTACAACTCTGAAGTTTAAGGTTTGAGCTTGGGCGACCAGGCGATTCACCAGGGATGTTTTACCCCAACGTTCCGGCGCACGAATTCTTAGCAGCGCACCTGGCTTGATCAACTCCCCCATGGCCTGCTGCTCTACTGGAGGCCGTTCGATGTAGAGCGGAGACCCGAGGGGAAGTGGGCTGCCGGGGAAGGTGGTGTCTGATTGATCGGCACCAGGCCACCATGGCCCTGGTGTATTGGGCTGATGCAGCTGATAGGCTTGCTGACGCAGCACTGCATGAATATTCTTTTTTGTTACTCGCTCTCCCAGTACTTGGGAGATCTTTTGCCACAGCCGTGAGCCTGTAACGCGAACATAGTCAGCATCGTAGCCCTCACTAGCTGCAATTTGCGCATAGGTTGAACCTTGCCAGCATCGCCGAAAAACGACTTCTTGAATAGCCGTCAGCCGATACGGTGAAAGGAGTTTATCAACTAGCGTGATGGCATCTTCAGGGGACATAGGGCCACCACCATTAATCAAAAGTATAGAAAATCACTATCAGTGGATGTCTCTCCTATTAACAATGGTTGGACATTAGGAAGCCACTAATATATCAGGCCATTTGCGTTCTATTTTGTGATTCAATGTGTATTTTTGATACAGAAAACCGTTGAAACCTATGCCAATCAATAATTGTAGCCTTATTCACTATCCATAGGTCTAGCTGATCTGTACAGCCCATATAGCATCATGCTTTAGGGCACTTTGCCCCCTCTATGACAAATTTTAAGCTAGTGTTTCCAACGATCGTATCCTATGGATGCGATCGCACCGAAATTAAACCAGCACTGAATGATAATTTAATTTTTCAAAAAGAACTAGTTATTAAGTATAGATCTCTAGTATGAGGGGTTAAGCCTCACAGGGGTAAGGGACTTTATGCATAGTCTGTGAACAATGCAGCGACTGGATTGTGATCGCTGGGGTGATCCCAATCGTTACCAGAGAGGACCTCCGCTTTTCTAAATAGGGATACCCTTGTGATGGGACAAAGCGGCCATCACAGCGATAATGCGTTGTTTTATCATGACTCTACAAACCTCACTCTCCACAAACCCGCTTCATCAGTTTGGGATGATTTTGTTGTAACGCCTCTTTAGGATGCCTGAAACCAATGCTGTTGCGATTTTCATGGCTTAGGTATGAATAGCAGTAACGCATTGGGCTTTAGGCTGCGATTTTCATGGCTTAGGTATGAATGGCAGTAACGCATTGGGCTTTAGGCTGCGATTTTCATGGCTTAGGTATGAATAACAGTAACGCATTGGGCAACAGAGACTATAAATGCCTGCATGATGGATAGTTGCATAGTTAAGTCAATTTCTCGAAATGGATACTGTGCAAGACCAGTTTGTTGGAACTCACGATTGTATTGTTCAATGGCTAAGAGAGAGCCATTTTTTAATGCAGGACATACGGCTAAAGGCAGTTCTGTTGCCCCCATAAACTGGGGCTGAAAATGTTGATCAACAAAAGCCAGTGAACTGCCGGGAGATTTTCGGTTTTCCCCATTGCTATTGGCAATGGATAGCTCGAAAAAACCAGGAGAGAAAGCTACTTGAGAGAGTCCTGTGGGGTCATGGGATAATAGTGGTAGATCCTTGGGCAACACCGTGGCAATGGAGTTTGCCACAGGCTCTATGTAGCTCGGATTGACACCCTGACCGATGTAAAAAAAGAGGCCTGGTGAGATCACCCCGGCTGAGTGCAGAGAAAAGTAGGCATCTATGCGGGCAAACCGCTGTAGCCATTGACGGATGGCAATGCACTCAGGATAGGTATCTGTTATGAAATATCCTTCTAAATCGCGACAGTGGTTTAATCGGAGGAGATCGCATAATGTGGGTTTTGACGGTAGCTCACTGGCATTGCGACTTAGAGAATCTGGATCTGCAACCGGCACAATGCCAAATTTCACCGTTGGCAATGGCTGCTGAGTGAGACGGTGCAGCAGTGATACAGCCGCCAATGGGCCAATAATTTCATTGGCATGGCAGCCAGCTATGATAACAACAGTGTAGGGGGCAGAACTATCGCCGATGGTAATGCCATACAGCGGTCGACCTTCACCAGAAACCCCGATCTCTTCAAGCTTGGTGCCATCAGCTTCCGTAGCTTTAATGAGACTGTTAAGTCGCGTTATATCGGTCCATTCCATCACAGCCCCCATAAGATTCTTCTTCAGCATAGCGATGGGGCGTGAATATGGGTGAAGAATTAAAACCTATCTGGAAACCTATCTGGCTACCAGGTATGAGTTTTCCAGTCTGGCCATCATGGCTATAGTGAGCTGGCTAAAATTTTGCGGGCCAGTTGTCTCTTTGCCAAATCTCCTAACGTTTTCATCCCCTGGTCAATGGCATCCGACCAAGGTAACCCCGTATTCAAACGAAAACAGTTGCGATAGCCGTTGGAGGCCGAAAACATGGGGCCAGGGGCAATACTAATGTGATGTTGAATGGCGTCTTCAAACAACTCTAGCGCGTCAAAACCACCGGGAATTTCAACCCAAAGAACATGGCCTCCCGAGGGACGAGTAACCCGGGTCTCAGCCGGGAAATAATCTAGAATCGCCTGGAGCATGCGGTTCATTTGTTGTTGATAGGCACGGCGTAAATTGCGCAGGTGGCGATCGTAACCACCATTGGCAAAGAATGCTGCCACGGCCAGCTGTGGGGCTGTCGCCGTCATGTGGCTAACGACAACTTTCATATGCTCTACCTGTTGTTGATAGCGACCTGGAATACACCAGCCTACCCGTAACCCTGGAGATAGGGTTTTACTGACCGATGAGCAGTAAATCACCCGTCCTTCGGTATCAAAGGCTTTGATGGCCTTGGGGCGACTGCCCTCAAAGTTGAGATCGCCATAGATGTCGTCTTCGATCAGGGGCACGTCATACTGGTTGAGCAGATCCACCAGGGCTTTCTTTTTGCGATCGCCCATACAGCTACCAATGGGATTACTAAAATTCGATACCAACATGCAGGCCGCCACCGATTGATTTTCCAATGCAGACTGCAGGGCACTTAGGGAAATCCCGTCCCGTGGGTGGGTGGGCAGCTCCAGGACATTTAAACCCAGGGAGTTCATGGCTTCGAGGACCGCGTAGTATGCCGGAGACTCAATCACCACCGTATCTCCGGGCTGGGTCACAGTACGCAGGGCGATATAACAGGCTTCTGTGGTCCCCGCCGTTGCCACAATCTGATCCGGCGTAATGGAACAGCCCGCATTCAGCATGCGTTTGGCCACTTCTCGCCGCAAAGGTTCGCACCCTGGCACCGTGTTATAGGTATGCACCGCCATCGGATTGTTCCGCATCACCTGCCCCATCAATCGGTTGAGTGTATTAACGGGAAAGTGCTCCACACCAGGAACGGCGGCCCCCAAGTGGATGGTCTCGGGGGAAAGGTCCATCCTTAGCAGCCGCAGCATGAGGGAAATATCAACGGGACGCACCTGGGGGGCGGGCATAGACTGGGACGGTTCGTCGGGGAGCGCCAGTGCCGTGGTCTTGACGTAATACCCGGACTGGGGGCGAGCCATAATAAAGCCCCGATCTTCTAGTAAGCGATAGGCTTCCAGCACCGTAGACATGCTGACCGATAGCTGCTGCTTGAGTTTGCGTACCGATGGCAGTCGATCCCCTGGTGCCAGCGTGCCCTCACGGATCAGGGCCTGAATACGTTCAGCCACCTGTTCATAGAGGGTTTGGTCAGTCGCGGTTTGTAGCGGAGACAGCTGGGGCATAGGGCTGGTGGACATGGTTATGGCTCTGTCTTTGTGGGCACCGGTACAGTTAAGCGTCAAAAAACCAGAACAGTTTACCTTATTGGAACTGTACCCATAACAATTTAGCTCAACTGAGTCTGTTCTGGTCAGATGTTTTTCGCGAAAATATAGCCATGCCCTATTCAAGGGGGTGTTCACCGGGAATGGAGGTCTGTCCCATGAAGTTTCAGCGTCGTTTATCTGAGCCCCATATTGTTTTGCGACAGGAGCAGCCACCCCGGTGGTCCTTAACCGGAGAATTAGGGCGTTGTCTCACGTCAATGCCAAAAGAGGTCTGGACATCTGTTTTGAAATTGATGACAGGGTCGTCTGAACCCATGATTCACAAACAATGCGATCGCAGGGGCCAAATCTCTTACAGCATCTATGACCCGAGCACTCAACACACAATAGCCGGGTTATCAGAAACAGAGGTCCGGGTCTGGCTGGAAGAGAGATATTATCAATAGTCACGGATAGTCCCTACAGGGGGCTCTACAGGGTCCCTACAAGGGGTCCCTACAAGGGGGGGCTACCAGGAGGGTCCCTAAAGGAGGGGGATACAGGAGACTTACAGAGGGGCATCAGCCTCAACACAGGTGCCTCCCAGGGCATTGACCACCGTGCAGGTGTTGGAGACTAACATCGCTTGCATGGTCTCTGCACGGGTACCTGGTCCGCCAGGTCCTTCCACAAAGAGCGGATTAGGGGCCACCTTAACATTTGCATTTTTTGCCAGGGTCTCAATCAGCTGGGTATTAGAGGTGGTTTCCGCAAAAATGGCAGGGACACCTAAGGTTTTTACGTCATCCACCAGGTCGGCCACCCGTGAAGCCGAGGGAGATGTTTCGGTATTGATGCCATTCAGGGCCGCTTCAAGCTCTAAACCGTAGGCATCGGCAAAATAGTTAAAGGCTTCATGGGTGGTCACCAGCTTACGATTGCTGGCGGGAATGGTGGTGACTTGGGCTTCTATCCAGGTATGTAGCTCCGCAAACTGAGTCGTGAGCAGTGCTGCGTTTTGGCCGTAGAGATCCGCCTGGTCAGGATTAATCTGTCGCAGCTGATCTGCAATGACTTCGGTGATGTTGCTGGTGTTGAGCGCATTATGCCAAATGTGAGGATCCGCAACGAGTTCTTCTTTGCCTGTTCCTTCTGCATGGGTCTCATGGCCATGGTTTTCTTCGCCATGGTCTGCATGGGCCTCATGGTCATGGTTTTCTTCGCCATGGTCTGCATGGGTCTCTTCACCATGGTCTTCTTTGCCATGGCCATGGTCATGGTCATGGGGATCAGCCAGGAGGGGATTGGGGACTGCCTGTTCATAAACCGCTACCTTGGGGGCCGTATTCGTGCTGGCTTCGACCATGGCAATGAGTTGAGGGGCAAACCCATAACCGTCGTAAAGTACCAGGTCAGCTTCATCAATGGCTTTGCGATCGGAAGGGGCGGCGGCGTAGGTATGGGGGTCCTGCCCGGGCTCCATTAAGCAGGTGAGGGCGACGGTGTCTTGAGCAATCTGTTGAGTTAGGTCACACAGCACACTGGTGGTGGCGACCACCTGAGGCACATTAACTGCTGTGGTTGTGTTATCGCCTGAAGCAGCCGTGTCATTCTGTGTAGCCGGTTGGGCACAGCCCACTAGCCCCACCAGCATAGATACGGAGGCTATCCAACCCAGTTTGCTGATACGTAGCAGGCCAGAACCTCGCTTGTTAGAACTCAAAACCTGATGATTGCTCAACATTTTTAGGATTCCTGAAACCTGATACTGGTAATTTTGCGATGCGTCT
Organism: Leptothoe sp. LEGE 181152; assembly: GCF_032906605.1. Classification (NCBI taxonomy): domain Bacteria; kingdom Bacillati; phylum Cyanobacteriota; class Cyanophyceae; order Nodosilineales; family Cymatolegaceae; genus Leptothoe; species Leptothoe sp. LEGE 181152. The sequence continues at coordinate 8,192 of NZ_JASATU010000052.1, read as the reverse complement.
TTCAAAGAAATGATAATCATTTTCATATCAAAAGAATGCTAAAGCGTCTCCATCTATCTGTCAATCCAAGAGAGGAGAGTGCCCCTGGTGCAGGGCATACTGCCAAAACTCTTTGCGAGGGTTAAAAAAGATTATTTTTCTTTGACTATAAACAAAAATAATTTGAAAGAATGATAATCATTCTCATAGTATTTAAAATATTGAGCCGGAGGACCGTTGAGGAGTCATTTGAATCCATCGAATCCATTATCTATCCATAAGCCTTTGGACATTGCCATCATTGGAGCTGGACCTCAGGCGTTAACCCTGGTAACCCATTTGTTGCAAAAGAAAAAAACGATGCGATCGCGGTTTCAGGTTTTTGACCCCAGCGGTCAGTGGTTGACCCAGTGGCATCGACAATTTGCGGCTCAAGAAATTCCCCATTTGCGCTCTCCTGCCGTTCACCATCCAGACCCTAAACCCCAAGCATTGTTGAATTTTGCAGACCGACGTTATCTGGAACTGCACAACCCCTACAATCGTCCAGGGACATCTCTGTTTCGAGACTTTTGTGAGAGGGTGATTGAGGGCTGGCAATTACGAGATCGGGTTTTACCAGCACAGGTGACGGAGCTTATCTACCAGAGAAGACGGTTTGCACTAACGTTAGACAATGGGCAAAAGGTGATCGCTCGACGGGTGGTGCTGGCGGTGGGTAATGCCATACCCAAGTTACCCGACTGGGCAGTTTCAGTGGATGCCCCACCGGGTCGTCTATGCCATAGTACAGCGGTGGATCTTCCTAATTTACCGTCACTACAAGGAGAAACTGTTTTGATTGTGGGCAGCGGGCTCACCAGTGGCCACCTGGCCATAGGGGCAGTGAAGCGAGGGGCCAGGGTGTTGTTAATGGCTCGCCGCAGATTTCAAGAAAAGATTTTTGATGCTGCTCCTGGCTGGCTCGGACCAAAATATCTCAAGGGATTTCATGCGGAAACTGACTGGCACCAGCGCAGTCAGATGATTCAACAAGCGCGAGACGGTGGTTCCTTAACGCCCGATATGTTGACCAAGCTCAGGCGTTTGTCCCGTGAGGATAAGGTGACATTGTACGAACATTGTCAGGTGAAAGAGTTGGCTTGGACGGGGAATGCCTGGCAGGTGCACTGTCAGAATTACGCGGTGCATGATTGTTTAAATCATCAGTCGATTGATCGCATTTGGCTGGCAACTGGCAACCAGCTTGATGTTGCGAATCAGCCGTTACTCAAAGATGTGATGGCTCGCTATCCGGTAGAGATAGTCAATGGGGTACCTGTGTTGGATAAACATCTGCGATGGCCGGGATGCGAGTTGTTTCTAATGGGACCATGGGCGGCATTACAGGTGGGGCCAGTGGCCCGAAATTTGTTTGGTGGCAAATTATGTTGCGATCGCATTGTGCCTGCACTCATTAAACAAGTGGGGCTGCATCGTTGCTCATGAGACATTCACCACTTGCAATACCTCATGACAGGTTTCTGCTGGTGTTTTAGCCTTTGTATACACCGTGAATTTAGCCAGAGTGCAATTTGAAGGATGTCTAACAAAATGTTCATTAGTCCTGCGAATATCCTCTGGCAGTTTGTGGTTACGCGTATTCAAAATATCGAGCGATTCTTCTAAATCCGGTGATGGCATTAAAAGAACAACATTAGGATAGGGGGCTAACGCTCGTTTTACCCGTTGAAACAGCAGCGGATCATCATAGACGGAATGACCTGCACCAAAATCAATCACACAGTTTGTATGCTCTGACAGTAACCTCTCTACCGCATAGGCCTCAAATGGCTTCCAATAGCGAATAATACCCCAAGCTCCTTCCGTTTCCCGCTTTTGTTTGGCGATGGCGTCATCATAGCCAATTTCGTTGTAATAGTTCCATCGATGTTCATCCATGGAACATTGTGGCAGATCTAATTGTTGTGCTAATAATTCTCCAACAGTCGATTTGCCAACCCCTTGGGGGCCAATAAGAATAATGTCTGAGGGCATCGGTGGTTTTGTAAGGTCCTAAAAGTTTACCTTCTTATGTTTCGCTGAAATAGCTTATAAGAATAAAGAGAATGATAATCACTACTTGTGTCCGTTACCTGCTATGCAGGTATCGCAGCGGATTTAGGTGGGTTGCTAGCTCCTGTGGGGCGTGGGGAGGAATCCCTGCACTAGATAGAATCTCCCAAGATTAAAAGAAAACTAGTGGGTGGTGCATTCCTTAACCCTCTAGTTTGAGTGAACCATGGGTCAACAGATATCAATTTTGTGCATAAATGCAAAAAGTCATTGTTGGTGCATGAAAATCTTCCTAGCCCTGTATTACATCTGATACTTCGCAGAAGTGGGCGATTTTCATATATTGGATATGAATCATAGACTTACTGGTTGCCATTCAGCTTCACCATCAGTTTTCTATGTTCATTGAATACTACATAAAGGAGAATTTAGAATGATTGGTTCGTCTACACTGACTCCACAAGAAGCCCGATTGATCACGAAAGATGCGTTTATTTACGCCTATCCAATGGTGGACAGTTATCGGATTCTTTTTGCCTACTTTCTTTGGCCCAATAATGCCGAATACAAGGGACCCTTGAATCAATTGCTTGGCGAAGCACGACTGTTTACGCCAGCGGACAAAACAATTCAGACACCGAACGCGGATACACCTTACTGTGTGGTTGGCGCAGATCTTCGGGCGGAACCTTTAGTGTTGACGGTCCCAACTATAGACCCTAAACGATACTACTCTATCCAACTCATTGATACTTACACTCACAATTTCGAATACGTTGGTACTCGAACGACGGGCAATGGCGGAGGCAAGTACTTGCTGGCGGGTCCTGACTGGACGGGGGAGATACCGGCTGGAATCACCGCCGTTATCCGTAGCGAAACCAGTCTTGCCCTAGCCTTGTACCGCACCCAGCTTTTCGACTCAGATGACTTAGAGAATGTCAAAAACATCATTGAGAACGGTTATAAGGTTCAGCCGCTGAGCCAGTTTACAAATACGGAACCGCCAGCAAAAATGCCAGCGGTGAAATACCCGAGACCTGTAAGGCTTGACGAGGGCGAAACGTCACCCAGAATATTTCGCCTGTTGAACTTCCTGCTCACGACGTTTTGTTCAACACATGCATCGGAAACAGAATTGATGGCGCGCTTCGCTAAGCTCAACATCGGACCTGGTCTAACCTTTAACCCGACAAAACTCTCTGAGGAATTGAAACAGGCCATCGAGCAAGGCATAAAAGACGGTTGGGAGACTTATCTGGAGCTGAAGAAGACTAAACTTGCCACTCAAGACGTCACCGCCGCCGACCTATTTGGCACCCGTGAACACTTGACGGCAACCGGTAACATTTATCTATATCGCATGGCTGGCGCGATTCGTGGTATTTGGGGAAATTCCATTGAGGAGGCCATGTATCCCTCCTACTATAACGATTCAGACGGCAACGAATTAAACGCCTCAGGTGATGTCCGTTATACACTACGCTTCGAGCCAGGTGAATTGCCACCGGCTGACGCTTTCTGGTCGGCAACCATGTATAACCTTCCTGAGCAGCTCCTCGTCGAGAACGACCTCAATCGCTATCTTATTAACTCAACGATGTTGGACAACAACGAACTCGTTCTCGACGAAGACGGGGGACTGACGCTTTATATCCAGCATACTCAATCCACTGAAGAAAAAAAGAAGAAAAATTGGCTGCCTGCACCAAATCAGGGCTTCTTCATAACCTTGCGGCTTTACTTGCCACAACAAGAGGCGATTAATGGCACCTGGCAAACGCCACCACTAAAGCGAGTAAAGCCTGCACTGCACTGGACAATCAGGCTTAAGCGTATCTTTTTAGCTCTCTTTCGTGCTGGTAACTCCCCCCATTAAGCGTATCTTCGATGCCAATTAAGTCATCAACCAATATAGGGATAACTAGTCTCTTTTGACTGTAGAAGTAGGTTCCAATAATGGCTTGCGTATTTCTTAAACTTAGCTAAATCTCTCTAATTATGACCTAAGCCAATTTGCAATGAACAATAAGAGATTTTAGCCTTACCCAAAACTGACAACTTATTATGCTGTTTAAGGATATAGCTCATAGAAAGCTAGTATCAATAAAGCTCGATAACATAACCCAGCCAATATACTACCCATAGGCTAGTATTGCACTGGAGCGGACAGGTAGGAGAGTCTAGTACCCAGCTCAGAACTATTTCTATGGATTAGCATAGCTGCTAAGGATTACTCAAATCAATTAGGAGGACAACATGAGCAAAAAACTAATCAATCCAGAGGAACTGTATGATGGTGCTGCATTTGGTATGTCTCAGGCTACTGTTGAGACAGACTTGGGACTAGTTTTTGTATCTGGTCAGGTTGATTGGAATCATCAATTTGAGACCACAGAGACCTCGATCGAAGGCCAAATGAAAAAGGCGCTTGGAAATCTTAAAATTGCTCTAACAGCAGCTGGTTCATCGATTGAACAACTATTACAAGTTCGCGTATATATCCGAGGTGAACTTGGAGAACATATGGAAACTGTTGCCCCTATTCTTTCTGACTTCTTAGGTGAGTCTCGTCCATCGGTGACCGGTATCGGTGTAGCTTCCCTCGCATCACCATCAACACTGGTTGAGGTTGAGGCAATAGCCAGCGTCAGATAGGTAAGTGGAGAATCGGTCTGTAATGCTATCTGATACTATTCTGGAAAATTGGATCTGATCTGTCAGATATGACGTTGAATACATATATTGAATAACTATATAGTTAGGTGGTGCTCGTAGGCTCAGGAGAAAACGATAAGACGATGAACAACAATGAAACAACCGATGGTGCTGCGGTGCTGGTGCCGCCACCAATTTTGCATCTGGTGGTGGCGGCTGTAGGCATCGCGCTGAATGCATTCATCTGGCCGTTGCCCTTCGCATTCAGTGGTAGTATTCGACTTGCGATCGCCTTGGCGATTGCCGTGCCGAGCATTGTACTAGTGGCCGGGGCATTGAGGCTCTTTTGGGCCACAGGGCAGGACCCCGAACCGTGGGCTACCACACCGGAGATCGTTCAGACGGGCGTCTACCGGTTTACGCGTAATCCGATGTACCTGAGCTTAGCACTACTCCAGATTGCCATCGGTATTGGCCTGGGCAACCTCTGGGTTGTGCTGCTGGTAGCGTTTTCTTGTCTAATCGTCCAGATCACGGCCATTCGTCCTGAGGAGGCTTACCTTGAGGGCAAGTTCGGTAGCGAATATCTCGACTACAAGGAATCTGTACGTCGCTGGCTCTAGGCAGCCCCGAATTCATCGACGCTGAAGCCGCGAACATGTCAAGTGGGTGTCGGCATATTTTTTTAGGGAGTCTCTCATTTTTGTCACCACAAATCTCTCATCTTGTGGTTGACCGTCCCGAAAAATTCGTGCCCACTGCTGACATCTGAACCAAGCTTTGACTGAAACGAGATAGCCGTGAATCAGTTGTTCTGATGGAGATAGGGTGATGAAAGAAACAGTTGGTTCATTAAAAGCGTATATTATTATCTCTGTTCTAGGTATATTGGGAAGTGTAGCGGCTTTTGGATCATTGCAAGCGAATCCACTTTGAACGAGGTCAGTCCTCCTAGTAAGAACAGGTAATTTGTAACAGGATTTATTACGATCGCAAAAACGACTTGACTTAGAGCGTGCTCTAACTTCTAGGGTATAGCTATGGAATAGGAACAGGCTATCCAACCAGTAGCCCAAACTACAGGTTCAATATCTCCGTCTTTCAATCTTAAATCACTGTTGCTGAGTCACCAGTGATTATTCTCATCAAATCGAACAATCACTGATCATGATATAGGGGCCTTAACTAGGGACCCCTTCAAATGCCTTCTGGCCAATTCAATCAAATCAAAGCTGGTATCGGGCGCATGACATCGTGATGCATCTCCAGTCGCTAGAACCTCATACATCAGTCTAGTTCCATGAGTAAAACCAAAGGAGGCCGTATGCTCACAGGTCGTTATCTCAAAGTTAGTTTGATCGTTTTGATGGTACTTCTTGTCACACTTACAGAATATGGAACAGCGAATTCCACATTGAATACAACGGGTCAGATAAACGAATGGTCAGATCGATACAATGTTGGCATTGAAGTCCTGAGACAAGTCGGGGGCGAAAACTATGATGGACCAATCAATCGCCTTAGCGATATAGCCCCTGACCTTGCGCGATTCACTGTAGAGTTTGCATACGGAGATGTCATGTCACGAGATGCGCTCGACCTACAGACTCGCCAGCTCTCAACCGTCGCGGCGCTTACTGCTCTAGGAAATGCACAGCCGCAACTTAAGTATCATATCAACGGATGCCTTAATGTCGGCTGTTCACCACCCCAAGTGATTGAATCAATTTTGCTGAGCACTGTCTATGCTGGATTTCCAGCAGCACTCAATGGTGTCTTTTCTGCCCGAGAGGTCTTTCAAGAACGCGGAGTTGCCTTCACGCCCAGTTCTAGCCCTACTGGGAATGATCGGTATGAACGAGGACTACAAACGCTTGAGCAAGTGAGTGCCGGTTCGGGAGCTGACGTTGTGCAAAGCTTACAGGATATCGCTCCAGATCTTGCTCGATTCATCATCGAATTTTCATATGGCGATATTATTGCCCGTCCAGACCTGGATCTTCGCTCAAAAGAACTGGCCACTGTTGCCCTCTTGACCGCCTTAGGTACAGCACAACCTCAGCTAAACGTGCATATCAATGCGTCCCTTAATGTCGGGGCATCACGAGAGGAGATCGTTGAGGTGATCCAACAAATGGCTGTGTATGCAGGCTTTCCTGCGGCTCTCAACGGTATCACAACTGCACGAGAGGTATTTGCCAACGTAGGGTAGAGCTACTTTGCTATGCTCGTCCCCCATAACGCCTATGAACACTGACCACCGACAGTGGATTAATATGATGCAGAAGTTTCTGCAGCGGGTGCTGAGAAAATCTCATCACCATCAGAATCATTCCTTCATATTCACCAGTTCAGCCCTGATCCTAACCACCCTTTTCGGTTGCGGTCCGTCGTCCAAGGATCTCGCCGCTCTGAACTACATTCCCTTAGCTGGCGATGACTGGGAAGTCTCCTCACCGGAAGCAGAAGGACTCGATGCCGATACGGTGGCAGAGCTGTATTATGATTCTGCCAAACTGAATTCCATCTATAGCCTACTGATCGTCAAGAACAGCTACCTGGTTGCCGAGAAATATTTCAATGATGGCTCCATTTACCTAAAGTCAAATCTACAGTCGGTGGGTAAGAGCTTTACCTCTGCCCTTGTGGGTATTGCCTTCGAGCAGGGTTGCCTACCCAGTCTAGATCAACCGTTTTTAGCCTACTTTCCGGAATACGTTAACCTGATCAAAGATCCAAGAAAGCAGGAGATCACTATTCGTCATCTCCTACAGATGCGCTCCGGTTATCCCTGGGAGGAATCCGATAGGGATCTCTGGGAGGTTTTCGTCGCGGGAGACTTTCTTGGCTTGATGGTTCACGTCCCTCTCATTAACGATCCAGGCACAGAATTCCATTACAGTAATCTCTCCTCGCACTATCTTGGTGTTATCGTTGACCGAGCTTGCGGCACAGATCTCAGAACCTTTGCAGAGGAACAACTATTTACTCCTCTAGGAGCTGAGTTGGGTGAATGGTATACAACAGCCTCCGATGATAGATACCCAATGGGTACCGGCACGATGCATATGACTGCGCGTGATGCGGCTAAGTTTGGGTTGCTCTACCTAAATGATGGCATTTTTGATGGAAAGCAGGTTATTTCTTCTGAATGGGTGCACGATTCCCTACAGAACTATACCCAAAATCCATCTGTTGGATGGCCCAAGGAAGGCCGCAACGTCAATAGGACAGGATACGGATACCAGTGGTGGGCTATACAATCAGGTGAACATCACTATCATGCGGCTTTGGGCCATGGCGGACAGGTCATCGCGGTTTTGGATAAGTTTAATATGGTGATTGTTGTGACCGGTGATCCCTTCTTCTTGGAACATAAGGGCACCTCGATTAATTCAAAAATAGAGTCTCAATATGAGATCATGGTTACGGATTAGGGTTGACAGGGAGACTTCTGATGGGACAACAAGGATTTTGGGATTTTGAGACCCGTCATCAAA
>NZ_JASATU010000051.1:0-27060 GCF_032906605.1 Leptothoe sp. LEGE 181152 | reverse complement strand
CGGTCATAGGCCTTGACAATCTTCTGACGTAAGTCCAATGAGTACGGCTTAGGCATCAGTTCTAATCATCTTAGGTACACTTAATTTATGATGACTAGCGTACCTCACCTGGATTGAAATTGCTATATGTCGTGATATTAGTAGGCTGTTGCGTCTGTTTCAGACGCCTCTTTAGATTGCAAGGACATACTGTCAATAGTTAGCCTGCATCCTACTGATATAGAACGCATATTAGACAGCAAGCATCGCCGTATGAGGAAATAGTTTGGGCTCCCTGTTTCAGTTAGACAGCTAACTATCATAAATTAGCTGTCATCAAAGCTAACGTCATTGGGAGCCTGGAAACTAGCTGAGTAGAGTGCATTATCCGAGAGTTCATTGTGATGAACTTTGTTTCACTATCAATGCCCACCATTGACGTAGTTACGGCGCTAGAAATAAGGTTCATCAAATTTCAAATGCAATAACACGGTTAACGAAGGGCTTTTTAGCTATTTACTTTGTCCTTTAATTCTTGTGCAAGAAAACATGAAAAAGCAACTTTTAACAGGTGCCCTGGCAGCAGCTACGCTAACTGTCACTTCAGTCATACAAGCAGATCCAGCTCAAGCCTTATCCTTTAACTTTGCTGGGCCATTCGAGGTTAACCCCTCAATTTCCTCTCAAGGAGGCATCGACGTTACAGCGTCGGCCACAGCAACTTCTGGTCCTGAGAGAGTTGTTGTTCAGACTTCTGCAGGTCTAGGTGTACGTTTGCCTCGTAGTTTGGATAGCTTTCAGATTGATGGCCTCGGCCCAGACGAAACCCTCAATCTGCATTTTTCGGAGCGAGTTAACCTTCTCTCCGCAACTTTTGGCAGAGTCGGCTTTGGGGATGAGTTTCGGCTGTTAGTAGATGGTACTCGGTTTATTGATGCCAACATCCCAGGTGGTAATCGATCTGATACCGATTTTGGGTTCTTTAGCTTTTCACCTTCGCCCACAGGTTCACTGTTTGGCTTTACAGTCACAGATAAGAAGGATGATTACTATTTAAAGGCTGTTCATGTGACTCCTGTACCAGCTCCTGCAGCGGTTCTTCCAGGCTTATTCGGCATGGGTATGGCAGCTTTTCGAAAGAAGCGGCAGGCAGATGAGGTAGCTTAGGCAAGCTTAAACCCCTATTGAGATTGCTTTGATAGGTAATTAATAAAACTGTTATCAGCTACGGGAAAACAATCTCGTAGCTGGTTTTGAATGTGTGCCTGTTGTGATGTCTGGCACTACGATTTGGACTATTTAGGATAACTATCGAGTCTGATTGACTGACAAAAGATAATGCCTACACTGTTGAAGTGACTGTCTGTTTTGGATTGTAGCCAATAACGAAAGAAGCGGGAGTCCAGCGCTCTAGAATTAGATACCACTCAAATTATAGAAACGCTGTGAAAAAAACTCCCGCCTCTACGATGCCTTGAAAATCTGGCTGGGTCAAGGCGACAACTGGACACACCTTACCCATTTAACGACCTGTCTATGGATGGTCGTCGCGCTGATTCATACCGGCGAAGTAAACCTAACGAAGTGGGCCAAGTATATCCCCTGCCGAGGGCAGTACGCGCAAAGTCGCCAACGTCGTATTCGTCGCTGGCTGGGAAATCCACGCATCAATGTCCATCGGTTGTACAAGCCCATTATTCAAGCCGCGCTGGCGAGTTGGGAAGACGAGTGTCTGTATCTGAGCTTGGATATCACCCAGTTTTGGGATGAGTATTGTCTGATTCGGTTAGCCGTGGTTCACCGAGGACGTGCCCTCCCGCTGTCTTGGCGCGTGCTCAAGCATTCGAGTGCGACAGTTGCCTTCAGGGAGTATCACGAGATGTTAGTTCAGGCGGCTCGATACCTGCCGAAGGCGGTGAAGGTTATTCTGCTGGCAGACCGAGGATTCATTCATACCGATGCCATGAGTGCACTGCGCTGCCTGGGCTGGCACTATCGCATTCGACTCAAGAGCAACACATGGCTATGGCGCTCTACCGGAGGCTGGATACAACCCAACTCAGTTCATCTGGCTTGCGGCGAAGTGCGCTGTTTCCACACTGTTAAACTGCACAAGCAACAATGGTATGGTCCCGTCCATGTCATCGTCGGTCGCAATCCTCTCAATGGCGAACTCTGGGTCGTTGTCAGCGATGAACCCACTACGCTAAAAACCTTGCAGGAGTATGGCTTACGCTTCGATATTGAGGAGCTTTTCAAGGATGAGCAGTCTAGTGGTTGGAATCTGCAAAGGTCTGAGATTCGTTCGGTTTGTGACCTCTCACGCTTATGCTTCATCTTAGCGCTCGCGACACTTTACGTGACCGCGCAGGGCGTTGCTGTCGTTGACTCAGGCAAACGTCGATGGGTCGATACTCATGGGTTTCGTGGCAACAGCTATTTTCGCATTGGCCTTGATTGGATTCATGCGGCCTTAATCGATGGTTGGCAGCTGGTGACTCGTGTTGTGTTCTCGTCTAACACAGACCCTGAACCGGCTATGGCCTCTCGCTGGCAGCATGAGAAACGCTCCTTTCAGTTAGAATTTCAGGTCTTTACTACTCAGTTCAATCCTGACTAAACTTTTGTCAGTCAATCAGCTATCGAGTACATCATTTTAGTATATTCACAGCTGCGTCTGTGAGAACGCTCATACTTTTTGTAGCTAAGAAATTCTGTTTTTGTTGCTTGCGATCGCAAGTAATCGTTCGATAGCTCATAGCTACCTTTTCAAGTTTGAAAAGATCCCCACCTAGTTCACTCCCAAAGGAGTGAACCAATTTTTTGCTCTAATTTTTTTGGAGAGTTTTTAGCTCCAATATTCTCTGGCCGTACAATTTTATTATCTTCAAAACTAAATTCTTTCCCCTCAACAATATGAAGTCTAGATAAGGCGTTGCCAGAATTCTTGAGGTTAAGACACCTATTTTCCTGAAATGTATTAACTGACGCGATCTATATAGGTATATACCTAGAAAATGGTTTCTGAAATGTATTAGGTTACGTGGTTGAAATAAGTGGATGTGCAGAAAACGGCTCTCGACTCCCTGGTCAGAGTCGTTTTTAGATACGTGTTCTTTGTTCGTAACGCCATCATGACGGATGTCTTATCTAAATGGGAAAGAAAGAATCGAGTTGCTGAAGGTTTTGAACAAGCTGCCAAAGCCTGTTTTTCAGAAGCTGTTGACCTTAATCGATCTGCCTGAAGAATTTAACGCTTACGATCCTGCTACTCTACTCAAGTGGGTAGAAAGTCCGAATGGTTGCGGTCTGGAAAAATTTCTTACAGTCCTAGATAAGATAGCTCTTGTTCTTTCTGGTTTAAGCGGTATTCTCCCTAAGAAGGGAATAAGAATGAGACACAATACTCAATTCTATGCTGATACCCATAGTCTCATCACCGATATTAAAAAGCATCTAGGAAAACCGTTGCCTGAGTTCAACAAACTGCCAGATAGTCCAAGGACTTCTCAATACTCATTTCCTTCTGAGAAAATACATTCAGGTAATTCATCATCAGAGGGTGTGGCTAAAGACATATTTTCAAGAGAGCCAGGGCATTCTCAATACTCGTTTCCCTTGACAAAAATACATACAAATCCACAAAGAAGCTTGAAAAAGCTACATCGTGTAGATGGGCAAAAAGGCAAAGTCAGGCGAATACAAGAAATAGCTAAATCTTATCAACAAGATTTAGGAGATTATGCTTCTCTCGATATGGTTTACGTTCCAGGAGGTAGTTTTTGGATGGGATCTCCTGAAGAGGGAACCCAAAACAATAAAGAAGAGTATCCACAACACAAAGTCAAGGTATCAGCCCTTTATATGAGCAAGTACCCTATCACTCAAGAGCAGTGGTACGCGGTATCACTACTCGATGATGTGGAAAGGGCGCTAATACCATATCCTTCCCACTTTAAGGAAGATAATCTTCCTGTTGAAAATGTAAGCTGGTATGATGCAATAGAATTTTGTCAACGACTATCACGCTTCAGTGGCAAAAAATATTGTTTACCCAGTGAAGCCGAATGGGAATATGCTTGTCGAGCTGGAACCACAACTCCATTTTACTTCGGTGAAACTATCGCTGCCGATCATGCTAACTACAATGGCCTCTATGTTTATGGTCAAGGTAAAAAAGGAGTTTATCGAGAAAAAACAACCCCCGTTGATCTGTTCTTACCAAACAGCTTTGGCCTGCATGACATGTATGGCAATATCTGGGAGTGGTGTCAGGACTACTGGCATGAGAACTATATAAATGCTCCTAAAAATAATTTACCTTGGTTGCAAGGAGGGAGTCCAAAATATAGAGTGCTTCGGGGAGGATGTTGGTATGGACTTCCTGAATGTTGTCGTTCAGCTTTTCGCTTTTTCAGCCCACCTGCATACAAAGATAATATTGTTGGTATGAGAGTGGTTTGCAAATCTTTCTAGAGTTAATCCTCTAATAGAACTACTGACTATTTAAGGTCGTTGTCGATAAGATTAGGCAGCGGGTAGCTCTAAAGGAAAGATAACGCCCTAATCCGGCGATCCAACAATGAAACCTCTAGCTGATCTCCTAGCTGAGTGTAAACTTGCCGGGCATCCAAAAGTAACTGTCGAGCCTGAGAAAAATCCTCCAGGATGACATAGACATCAGCTAACTTTACCCGAATAGTTGCCTCGCTAAGCAGATCATTATTGGCCACTGCGATGTTTAAGGCTTGCTCATAGCTCATAGGCTGCCATTGCCAGCTGATTTAACCCAGTCTCACTGTAGGTATCGCCCAGAGCGTTATATACCAACTCAGAGGCGGTTGAACTTAGTGCCAGAGATTCTAAAATCTGTAGGGCATCTGCATACAGCTCATCTAAGAAATATACCCCTGCTTCAGCCAGGGCGGCTGCCTCTGCTGAGGCAGAGACATTATCGGCGTTGACCTGGGCCAGGTGCGATCGCAATAGCCCATAGTCTTCTGGTGCCAGGAGTTGAAACCCGACGTAATAAGCCCCTTCATCGAGATTGGACGATACTCCATCTTCAGTAATTACCTCAATGGCATAGTATCCCCCCAGATCCAGAGGCACGTCAGGAAATGGGACGACATTGGTACCATTCACCGTGGTGTCCCACAGTACCGAACCCAGAGAATTACGTCCGTAGACCCAATGCCATAGACGAACCGTGTAGCGACTGGCTCCATCTACAGCATGCCAGCGAATGTGGTCTGGCGGTTGACCAATCCATGTATTACGAGGGGTAATCACATAGGGAATCGCCGGGTTGTTACCGCCTCGGATTAAACCAGTTCGCTTACCACCAGCTCGGGTGTTAGATGCCTGTCCGCGTCGTCGAGCACAGGCTTGCCACAAAAAACAAGCTTTGGCAGGTGTTGGGGTAACAACAGTTGTTAATGTGGTTAAACCCAAGGAAAGAGCCAGTCCTAAGGCCAGCTTCCGGCTCAAAAGTTTTGGCATTACCAACCTCATAAATCGACTCCCACCATGGGCTACCAATCATCGTAAAGCCAGACCAATAGTAAGGATGTGAAAAGTCCAAATTTCCTGAAACCGGAACTTCTGGTGGAAGCAGTACAGCAAGGCCAGGGCTATTTCATTCTAGACATAATAGGACGAAAGTCTCTAGAGTAAAGGAGTGTGTCGATTGAGGCCTAGCCAAGCATGAGCGCGTTAGCAATTGTAGAAGCCTTTCAAGAGTTACCCGACCCCCGACGTGGAGCCGGTCGCCGTCACCACCAAGCCCTCTGTATAGCGCTCTTTACCTTAGCGGTGAGTACTGGATGTCGGGGGTTTCTTGTCCATCAGCGATTGGTTGGATAGCTATCATGAAGAGCTTTTAACGTTGCTTGAGCCGCCCAAAAATCGGTTGCCGTCCTACAGCACCATCCGCCGAGTTCTATTGACCCTAGACTATGAGGCCTACAGCCTGTGTCTGGCCACGTTCTTTGAAATTGAACCCTTGCCCGGTGAAACCGTTGCTCTAGATGGCAAAGTTTTGAGGGGGTCTTACCTTCTAGAAACGCCTGCGAGTACTGCAGAATCTCATCCGGCCATCCAGTTAGTGACCGTTTATGTGGTCGAACGAGGCTTGATTCTCCCGATTCAACCCGTCGACAAAAAGAGTAATGAGATCACCGCACTCCCACCTGTCCTGAAGGCATTGGCCCATCAAGGAGTGGTCTTTGCCTTTGATGCCCTGAACACCCCAAAAAACATGTGAGCAGATTGTCACCTCTGGTAATCACTACTTAGGGGCACTCAAAGGAAACCATGGCAATTTTTTCAACGCCTTAAAACAGAACTTTCAAGCCGAAGCACACGTGAACTCAGTCGAAACCGGCCATGGCCGAGTCGAGCGTCGTAGCGTGAGCCTCTATCGTGCATTGAATCGTTACCTGAGGCAGACCAGTGGGCTGGGCTGAAGACGGTTATCCGAGTGACGAGTTATCGTCACGTTTTCAAAGGCCAGTATCTTTGATCAACGCGCCGACCATTCGCTATTACATCAGCTCCTGGGATGAGCCGGTGGACAGGTTGGCCGAGCGGATTCGCGATTACTGGCATGTCGAGAACAAAGTTCATTATGTCCGGGATGTGACTCAGGGGGAAGACATCTCCAGAATTCGAGTGCAGCCATTACCTAACAACTTCGCTTTAGCCCGGAATCTGGCGCTTAATCTCTACCGTGACTATGGCTTCGACAACATGGCTCAAGCTCAACGCAAAGCTGGGCATGGGCTCAGTTTACTAAAATCTCTTTTTAGAATGAAATAGCCCTGGGGTGAGGGCAGCGTTAGGTGATAGCCACTTAAAGGCGGGATACCAAAACTGCTCGCGCCATTTCAGATCAACTACCGCCTCATCTCCATCCTGATACTTTAACCAGTCTTGCCGAAAGCGTTCTATCCACACTTGGCAGCTCTCCTCAGGATCCTGAGCTGGAGTCTGGTCTGGGTCTGAGCTAATTGCTTCCCAGCTAAAACGCTTTTAGGCCAGTAAACCTCCCAGGCGAAAGGCTTCTGACTCAGCATATTCCAGACCGGCTGGGTTGGCATACACCCCAGGCTAATCAGCTGCTGATGGGGTTTCGTACGCTTACTACTGGGTTTGGGAGGCAATGTACCGCGAATGGATAGCTTTTCGCCACGTTGATAAATTTTTAGCCCCAGCTGAGCTGTTTCCAACCTGGCATTGATTGCTTCGATTGTGAGTAATTTTCGCCCCATCTTAAACCCAAATTCCTGATCTAATTTTGATCTAAAAATTAGTCAGTTTATTCTAGTTCAGACTAGCTGAGTCAGCTTGGCAGCTTCCTGAAGAAACCGCCACAATTGGCTTAAGGCTTGACTTTCCTTGATGGACGGTACTGGGCTCGAACCAGTGACATCCTGCTTGTAAGGCAGGCGCTCTACCAACTGAGCTAACCGTCCGTGACTGCCTGCGTTAACAGGGCTTGAATGACTTACCTCTGGGGTAAGTATGGACGGTACTGGGCTCGAACCAGTGACATCCTGCTTGTAAGGCAGGCGCTCTACCAACTGAGCTAACCGTCCGTGAACTGCGTGTTTGCACAGGAATAGATATTAACAGATGACAGCGACTAAAGGCGAACTTTTTTTCAAAGAAAATGTAATTCAGGTGACAGCGGTCAAAGGTAATCTTTTTTCAAAACAGCGGTAATTCATTTGTATTATTAAAGCCCGAGGAACGGGCGCTGTGCTGTTGAGGACCTATGCCATCTGGAAAACATCATGACCGAATTACGCTGTGGCTATTACCTCTGGTGCTGATAGGCGCTTTTTTCATAACCCTTGATATGCCGCTAACGGTTATTGTCGGTCTCAGCTTTTTGCTCAGTGGCTTGATGATGGGTCCCGATCTAGATATTCAGTCAGTGCAATATCGCCGATGGGGTCTGATGCGCTGGATTTGGTATCCCTATCAGGTGGCTATCAAGCATCGTTCTAGGTGGTCCCACGGCCCTCTGATTGGCACGATAGTTCGGGTGCTTTATCTAGGTGTTTGGATTGCGCTGTTTGCAACTGTAGGGGTACTTGCAATCAATCATTTCTGGCAGGCCCAGCTATCTTGGCAAAGGCTCGAACCCATCTTAGTCAGCCTGTTTGTTCAATACTGGAGGGAGTGGCTAGCGTTGCTAGTGGGTCTTGAACTCGGGGCACTAAGTCATTACACCAGCGACTGGCTAGTCTCCGCATATAAGAAAAAGCGGCGTCATCAGGGCCATCGTAAACGATAGGCTGAGCTTAGTCACAACCTGCCTCTATTGCTAAAATCCATGACCATAAACCTGCAATCTAAAACATTAGAATCCCTCCAGCGTCTGATTGATGTCGTTGCTCAGCTGCGTAACCCTGAAGGCGGCTGCCCATGGGATCTGGCCCAGACGCCTGAGAGTCTGACTCCCTACGTGCTGGAGGAAGCCTATGAGGTGGTCGATGCAATTCAACAAGGTGACCGTGAGCATATGGCTGAGGAGCTAGGGGACTTGTTGCTACAGGTGGTGCTGCAGTCGCAAATCTTTAGTGAGACAGATGCGTTTGACCTTGGAGATGTGGCCCAAGGCATTGCGGAAAAACTGATTCGACGTCATCCCCATGTATTTGGTGACAGCCAAGCGGCAACCCCCGAAGAGGTGCATGTTACTTGGGAAGCTATCAAAGCGGCAGAGAAGGGCAATCAAGATGAGCAGACCTTAACCTCTAAGCTGGCTCGTTATGGCCGTACGTTGCCTCCAATGACTGCCACCATGAAAATTTCTAAGAAAGCGGCTAAGGCTGGGTTTGAGTGGGAAACCCTGGATGGTGTGTGGGAAAAGGTGGAGGAGGAACTGGGAGAATTTCGCCATGCTCTGGCCCATGAAAGTGCCGAGAACCAGGCAGCTGAGTTTGGTGATGTGCTGTTTAGTTTAATGCAGGTGGCCCGCTGGTGTGACATTGACCCGGTGGCGGCTCTACAGGGGACAAATCGTCGCTTTGTGCAACGGTTTGGACTGCTGGAGCAGTCAGCGGAAAAGCCTTTGGATGATCACAGCATTGAGGAACTAGAGGCACTCTGGCAGCACGCAAAACGGAAGATTGCGGGGGAAGGTTGAGGACGCATAGGACGCGTTATTCTAGGTAACCTAGATGAAATGAGTAAACATCCCACGGAACCCCATGTCTGTATCTTCGGTTGCTGTTGAGAATTCTTTGGTTGCGATCGCAACCAGCACACGTCAAGCAGCCCGCACCCTGGCCAGTCTGTCCACCCAGCAAAAAAACGAGGCCATTGAGGCCATTGCCCAGGCATTAGAAGCGGCGGCAGCAGATATCACAGTCGCCAATGAAGCTGATTTGAAGGCGGCGTTAGACGATAAACTGGCGAAGCCCCTTTACGGACGGCTAAAGCTGGATGCTGTGAAGCTGAAGGGAGCGATCAAGGGTGTCCGGGATGTGGCTAAGCTGCCCGACCCAGCCGGTGCAGTCCAGATTCATCGGGAATTGGACAATGGCCTAGAGCTCAAGCGGATAGCCTGTCCGCTGGGAGTACTGGGGATTATTTTTGAGTCCCGCCCTGATGCTGTCATGCAGATTTCTACATTGGCTGTGAAGTCTGGTAACGGTGTCATTCTCAAAGGGGGAAAAGAAGCTGTGCGCTCTTGCCAGGCGCTGGTCAAGGCCATTCGTCAGGGCTTGACTAATGTGGGTTTGGACCCCAATGCCGTGCAGCTATTGACTACGCGGGAAGAGACACGGGCGCTGCTGGAGCTAGATAGCTATGTGGACCTGATTATTCCTCGCGGGTCTAATGCCTTTGTTCGCTTTGTTCAAGAGAATACTCGCATTCCGGTGCTAGGCCATGCAGATGGTATTTGCCATTTATATGTGGATGTGGCGGCTGACTTAGAAAAGACGGCCAAAATTGCTGTGGATGCCAAAGTGGGCTATCCATCGGCCTGTAATGCCATTGAGACGTTGCTAGTTCATAAAGATATTGCAGTTCAGGCCTTGCCCGTTCTAGCTGAGGCTCTACGGAAAGAAGGGGTGAAACTGCTAGGGGATGATGCTACACGACAGGTTTTAACTGATATTCAGGCAGCAACGGAGAGCGACTGGTCCACTGAATACAATGATTTGATTTTGGCGATTCGAGTGGTGGATTCAGTGGATGCGGCGATTGACCACATTAATACCTATGGGTCACGGCATACGGATGCGATCGCAACCGAAGACCAAGCCACTGCCGATCGATTTATGGCCCAGGTGGATGCCGCAGGCGTTTATCACAACTGCTCTACTCGTTTTGCCGACGGTTTTCGCTATGGCTTTGGCGCTGAAGTGGGCATCAGCACCCAAAAGATGCCTCCCCGTGGCCCGGTTGGGTTAGAGGGTTTGGTGACCTATAAATATCAGGTAGTCGGCAACGGTCATGTTGTTGCCACCTACTCAGGAGAAAACGCTAAACCATTTACCCATCGCGATTTAGCCTGATTGTTAATGGATGTTGTTAATCGACAGCTGGATTATGGGGACAGCATCAGCCTTTCTATAGACCATTTAAGCCCCTTCATGACTTTAGTCACTAGATTGTGGCCACCTATGGCCAACCCCATATTGTGTCGCCTAGAATGAAACGTCCCCACAACAGAACAACAAAAAGACTTTCATGATTGCACTGATTGGCACGGCTTTCCTGTTGATAGGAGCTGTCAATATGGCCTGGTTTCTCCTATGGTTTCTATTGGCATGGAGTAGCACGCTTGGGGCAAAGGTTTCCAAAAAAGTTGGCACCGACAATGAAAGTACAGATAGCAATATTCAACTAGGAGAGGCTTTTAAAAGAGAAGCATTACAAAAATTCGCCATTAGTACAGCTCTTTTGATAGTGGGTTCGGTACTTTCCCATATTGGCAGCTGATTTTAGTGGCCGCTGACTGTAGCGGGTTCAGTCAGCGGCAAGACTAGGACCCATAGAGGTTCACCCGGCAGTGGAGATTCCTTGATTGGAAATAGTTTAGATAACTGTTAAATGGCTGATCGTATTAATGTGACCGGCATCCGTGCCTATGGCTACATTGGGGCCCTGCCCGAAGAGAATGTTTTAGGTCAATGGTTTGAGATAGATCTGACGCTGTGGATGGACTTGTCGGTGGCGGGCAAATCCGACAGTCTGACAGATACCCATAACTATGCCGATATTATCCAGCAGACACAGCAGATTATTCAGACGGAAAAATTTAAACTCATTGAGCGGCTAGGAGATGCGATCGCAACCCAAGCCCTTGCCAACGATGAACGTCTAGAAAAAATTCAAGTGACAGTCACTAAACTGACTGCTCCAGTGCCTAATTTTGATGGACGAGTGGCCATAACAATGGTGAGAACCCGTTCTTAATCTGGAGTGAATCGGCTACCATGCTGGGGGCACCATTAGCGAGAGCAAACCATTGCCTAAGCTGAGGCTAAATCAACAACACCCTTTAGCGCTGATTTTATTACTGGCAGCGCTCCTGCGATTGTGGCGTCTAGCGGCTAAGCCCCTTTGGGTGGATGAGCTTTACACCACGTTCTATAGTCTTGGGAAGAATCTGAATGAGATTCCCATGAATACGTTACTGCCGCCGGAACGTTACTGGGCGCTATTAGATACTCCCGGTTCTACCCTACAGGCCGCCCAGGCATTAACCACCTATAGCAACCATCCACCGCTGTTTTTTATGGCGATGAATGTTTGGTTACACGGACTGGGAATGTCCATTTGGACGCTACGAACCTTTGCCGTGCTCTGGGGGATTGTGGCTGTCGCTGGCGCATTTTACCTGGGACGTCGATTGGCGGGAGAACGCGTCGGCACCATAGCCGCCCTGCTGATGGCAGTGTCGCCCTACGGCATCTACCTATCCCAGGAAGCACGGCACTATAGTTTGGCAGTTGCGATCGCACTGTTTGCCCTCACCAATTGGATGGCCTTACTCCAGGGTGATCGGTCTCCCTGGCGCTGGTTGAGCTGGGTTGGCTTAAATGCAGTAGGTATTTACGTTCACTACTTCTATAGCTTTAGCATTATTGCCCAATGGTTGATCACCGCTAGCCGCATCCTCTGGCGTCGAGACCGACGCTCTGAAGCCTTGCCTTGGTTGCTAGCGATGGCAGGTACAGCGCTGTTGTATGTACCATGGTTGCCCACCGCCTTCATCCATTTTCACAGGGAAGGCGGCACTGGTTGGCTGAGTCAGTCGGCCCCCCTTTGGGAAACCCTGATATTGCCCTGGCTACAGTCCCTGGTGACCGGGCTGTTTATGCTGATTTTGCTGCCTGTAGAGCAAGTGCCGCAATGGGTCACCATTGGGTCAGCCCTAATTATGCTGGTGGTTTTTGGCATTGTGCTGCGTCCGTTAATTAGGGGGTGGCATTTGGAACCGCAGCTGGATTTAGGCGCTCCACTTGTAGGCTATGGTGTGGCCGTATTTGCCATCATGATTGCCATTACCTATGGTTTGGGCAAAGATCTCACCCTGGCCCCCCGCTACTTTTTTATGCTGTATCCAGCGGTAACGGTGATGGCAGCCATGGCAATGGCTCGATGTAAACCCTGGGTATTGGGGGTTGCGATCGCAGCCGGTGTCCTCAGCCAGGTTTTGATCAGCTACGATATCGCTTTACTCAAACCCTACCTGCCCGGTCAAATTGGTCGACGTATAGGGGCAGATCCTGAAGCTACGGTTGTTTTGGTAGCCCCCCAGCGAGACGGCTATCGTGCCCGTGCTTTAAGCTATGTGTTAGCTATTCCCCAGCGTGAAAATATCCAAGTTGCCTTTACGGGGTCGGCTGATGTCAAAACTTGGCAGCCCAGCCTGAACAATAGCGCAGCCATACCAACCAATAATTTCACCCTTTGGTTAGTAGAACCACAACGTCAGGGGCCATTTCCACCCACTGTTAGCCTGTCTCAACACAGGTGTTTTCAGATAGGCAAACGGGTTAAAACAGAAGGCACTCGTCAACAACAATATCAGTGTCATACAACGACTTAAGGGGCGCAGTTAGCAACGCCTCACACTATGACAGCTTAAAGAGTTTCATAGATTACCAGTAGTTTATGAATCAAGTCGCTATACTCATTTCTTGAAAGCGCCCATGCAAGCGCTGCCATCGTTCACAGCGCCCACTTCATTAGGATAGGCACCATGACGTTTCGAGTTTTGAATTTTTTTAATCGTCCCAAACGCTCTTTAAAGTTCTTCGGGGCGCTAATGGCCGCAACACTGACCATAACGACGTCTCCGGCGTTAGCTGGCGACCCATTTCGCGCTGGTGACGAGCGCAATATTGGTCCCCATGCCGAAGAGGCCTTTGAAGCCTTCTTTAAAGAAGGTGACTATGTGGGAGCCCGGACTGCTTTGGAATTGGCAAAGGATTCTGAAGCAGGCGAACCTTTGGTACATAGCATGGCGGCATCCATGGCCTATCTTGATGAAGACTGGGACAAACTAGAGGAAGAAGTGGCATTAACCAGATCCACCGCTGAAACTCTGTTGGAAACGGATCCATTACGAGGACATATTTACTCGGCAGTAGGTATTTTTATGGAAGGGGCTCACATGATGAGCACTCAGGGTGTGGCCCGTAGTACACCGGCTGCATTGGCAATGTTACAACAGGTTTTTGGCCATATTGGTGAAGCAGAAAAGATTGATAGCACTGACCCAGAACTTAACCTGGTCAAAGGGTTTATGGATTTAATGTTGGCTGTTAATTTACCTTTCTCCAATCCTGAGGACGCCATTGAGCGCCTGTCACAGTATGGCAACCCTAGTTATCTAGCCTACCGTGGTATTGCGCTGGGCTATCGCGATTTGGGTCAGATGCCCGATGCCATGGAAGCTGTAGAACAAGCGTTAGAAACAGCCCCAGAAAACCCAGAACTGTTTTATCTCAAGGCACAACTCCATCGACGCCAGGAAGAGACTGATGACAGTGTTGCCATGTTTGATAAGGCACTGGAGTATGCGGCGCAGCTACCCCCTAGCCTTACTCGCAAAATATATAAGGAAAAATGTCGCACTTTGGGTGGCTCCCATGAGACCTGTGGCAAAGAAGCAAGTGACTTTGTTGCGGAACTAGGTAAGTCTGAATAATCACCTAAAAACCGTTACTGATTTAGAATGAGACGCGGAGAAGAGGAGATATGGAGACGCGAAGCGTTTAAGCAATCAACGTCTCCGCGTCTCTCCCTCCCCGTGTCTTCGTGTCAGCCCTACTCAAAATTTTGACTTTGACAGACTACTAGTTTCTGGTTAAACCCGGATTTCAATAGTTTAAATAAAAATCCATGGTTGATATTGATCTATCTAAATCAATTAGGAATAAAAAACTACTATTTCAATTTATAAAGAAATAAGAAATAACGTAAAAATCAATACTGAATTAGCTTTAAAAAAGTAGCAGCCCTGTCGATAAATTAGCCGATACGGGCTTCAACAGGGCTGGAGACGCAGTTAGGAGGTATCTTGGTTACTACCATAACCGTCGTAATAGTGATTGCTCCCTAACTTAACAAGTTCTTAACCGTCACCAGATAAAAACCATCGGCATTTGTTTGGAATTGTTTAAAAAAGTAAATAATCAATGCAGAAACTGCTTTTCTGAAGACGGAAATTGTCACATTTGTCACATTAGAGATACCTTCTGGGTTTGGGTTGGGTAAGCCAGCTGATGGAAAATGTGCAGTGTATCCGACCTTGACTGTTTTGCTACATCTGACCCACCCAATGGATGATGGCCTAGACCTAGGCCAGATGAGAAGACCTACGGGAGGTCCGCGATGGCAATTCAAAGTATTAACCCGGCCACTGGTAAAGTTTATAAAACCTATTCTCCTCTGAGATTAGACGAGATAGAGCAAAAATTAGCAGCAGGAGAAGCACAATATCAGCACTATCGATGGACATCATTTAGCGATCGCAGCACTTGGCTACGGGCTGCTGCTGATTATTTAGAAGACCATGCTGAGGTGCTGGGTCGCATCATGACCCAGGAAATGGGTAAGCCCATCGGGGCTGCGATCGCAGAAGTAAAAAAGTGTGCCTGGGTTTGTCGTCACTATGCTGAGCATGGGGCAGATTATCTAGCAGATGAGCGCTCAGCCATAGGCTACGTCCGCTATCAGCCCCTAGGGATTATTTTGGCGGTGATGCCGTGGAATTTTCCCCTATGGCAGGTGTTTCGGTTAGCTGCACCCGCTCTGATGGCCGGTAACGTGGTCGTACTGAAACACGCCTCCAACGTCCCTAAATGCGCTCTATCTATAGAACAAATTTTTCGCAAGGCTGGTTTTCCTGAGGGTGCATTTCAAACGTTGCTAATTACGGCTGAGCAAACGGCTACAGTGATTGCCGATGAGCGCGTCCGTGGCGTTAGCCTCACTGGCAGTGGCCCTGCTGGCTCCCAGGTGGCTGCCACCGCTGGACAGCATTTGAAGAAAGTAGTGTTGGAGCTGGGGGGAAGCGATCCCTTTATTGTCCTACCCAGTGCTGACTTAGATCAGGCGGTGGAGACCGCTGTTATGGCCCGTTTGCAAAACAATGGCCAATCTTGCATTGCGGCTAAGCGGTTTATCTTGGTTAGCACCATTGCGGATGAGTTTGAGACACGCTTAGTGGATAAGTTTAATGCCTTGAAAGTAGGCGATCCCATGCAGTCTGAAACAGACATTGGTCCATTGGCAACACCGTCTATCTTGCAGGACATTCACAAACAGGTCCACGATTGTCTGATTTCAGGGGCCAAGGCTCTAGTGGGGGGTAATCTAGAAAAACTAAAAGCCACATTACCCCCTGAGTTAGAGCTGGGTAATTTTTACCCACCGACGATTTTGAGTCATATCCCCCCCGGCACCCCGGCTGATCAAGAAGAGTTTTTTGGTCCTGTGGCCCTGATTTTCCGAGTCCAGGATCTAGACGAGGCGATTCAGTTAGCTAACGCTACTGCCTTTGGCTTGGGTGCCAGCGGTTGGACGCAAGATTCAGCGGAACAACAACGTTTGGTCAATGAGATTGAAGCCGGTGCTGTATTTATAAACAGCATGGTAAAATCCGACCCACGTTTGCCCTTTGGCGGGATTAAACAGTCAGGTATTGGCCGTGAACTTGGCAGACATGGCATTTTAGAGTTTGTCAATGCCAAGACGGTTTGTGTGAGTTAGAGCATTTTGTTATTTTGGAGGGGCGCTCCATGGAACGCCGCCACCTATGGAACACCCCTACAACTGAAATTTTGACGTTGCATTACCCATTCCCTAGGTATCTTTTATGAACACTGCAGAACTCCTTGTCCGTTGTCTCGAAAATGAAGGAGTGGAGTACATTTTTGGTGTGCCCGGAGAAGAGAATCTCCAAGTACTTCAGGCGTTGAAACAGTCTTCTATACAGTTTGTCACTACTCGTCACGAGCAAGGGGCGGCGTTTATGGCCGATGTCTATGGTCGGCTAACGGGCAAGGCGGGGGTGTGTTTATCCACACTGGGGCCAGGGGCAACCAATTTAATCACAGGGGTGGCCGATGCCAATCTAGATCGTGCCCCATTGGTGGCGATTACTGGTCAGGTGGGGACTGACCGCATGCACATTGAGTCTCACCAATATTTAGATTTGGTGGCGATGTTTGCCCCCGTGACTAAATGGAACACTCAAATTGTGCGACCTAGTAATACAACGGAAATTGTGCGTAAAGCTTTTAAGTTAGCGCAAACGGGTAATCCAGGGGCTGTGCATATTGACTTACCCGAAAATATTGCCGATATGGAAGCGGAGGGAAAACCGCTGACCTGCGATCGCAACGGTAAAACCTTTGCGGCCTTTGACACCATTCAGAAAGCGGCGGACGCGATCTCTCGGGCAGAACGACCGCTAATTTTAGTGGGTAATGGGGCTATTCGAGCGCGGGCTAGTGGAGCGATCACTAAACTAGTGGATGAATTGCAGATTCCTGTTACCAATACCTTTATGGGTAAGGGAGTCATTCCATATCAGCATCCCCTGGCCCTTTGGACTGTTGGTCTGCAGCAGCGAGATTTTATTTCCTGCGCCATTGATAAAAGTGATTTAGTCATCGCCGTGGGCTATGACTTAGTAGAATATCCACCGAAAAAGTGGAACCCCCATGGACAAATTCCCATTGTGCATGTGAGCTTGACCCCCGCAGAAATTGACAGTAGCTATGTCCCCATGGTGGAAGTGATTGGGGATATTGAAGATTCCCTTGAACAGATTTTGAAACGGGTGGAACGTAATGCAAAATCAAGCTATCCATTCCAAGCGGTACGAGATGAGATGCGGGCTGACTATGAACAATATTGTAACGATCTGGCATTTCCCATTAAGCCCCAGAAACTACTCTACGATCTGCGTCAGGTAGTAGGACCCGATGACATTGTGCTCTCAGATGTAGGAGCCCACAAAATGTGGATTGCCCGCAACTACCATTGTGAGCAACCGAATACCTGTCTGATTTCCAATGGGTTTGCCTCCATGGGTATTGCCATACCGGGTGCGATCGCAGCTAAACTTGTCTATCCCAACCGTAAGATTGTTGCGGTCACAGGTGATGGCGGCTTTATGATGAACTGCCAGGAGCTAGAAACAGCGCTACGTTTAGGGACTCCCTTTGTCACCATTATCTTTAACGATGGTGGCTATGGTCTAATTGAGTGGAAACAACATAATTACTATGGTGAATCTGCGTTTATCAAATTTACCAATCCTGATTTTGTTGCCCTGGCCAAGAGCTTTGGTCTCCAGGGTTATCGAGTAACGTCGACAGAAGACTTTATCCCCACATTAAAAGCAGCTCTGGAAGCTGATGTACCCGCTGTTATTGACTGCCCCATTGACTATGGTGAAAATCTTCTATTCACTGAAAAGTCACGGGAACTGGCCTGTATTATTTGATAGCTAGAGTACAGTCCCCATACCCAAGTCCATACCAATGGTGTATTTAAAGTTGCCCTCACCAACGCTTTCTCTGAGTTTGGCAATAATTTTATCTGGATTGTCATAGGGGCCAGCAAAGTAATAGGGCTTACCGTTTTTACCAAATTCATGGCGAGGCAGATTATCCATGCGAGGGCCGAGATTATGCTTGGCCCGTTCGAAGTCTTCATGGGGGTCAAGGCCTAGACGTTTAGCATAGTCCACAGCACCGTAGATAACTGATTGAGCCTGTTCCAGGGATATCGTTCTATAGCTATCATCCATGGTGTGGGCATAAGCATTCTCTCGCATTAACGGATAGTCAGTGGTTTTAACTTTGCGAGGTCCCATGGCATCTTTTACCCCCAGACACCATGCATCAATAAGAAAAGTGGTGACCAGATAATGGGTGCCATCGGCACGGGTCACCATAATCTGGGACAGCCCTTTACGATCTTTGCGAGTATTTCGGCTACCAAAAAAGCGATCAAATCCTTGGGAATCAATTAAGCACTCTTTAAGCTTAGAGTGCTTTTTAGGCTGACCATGGTTTTCAGGATTCGCGCTTAACTGGGTTTGGATAATATTGTTGACCTCGGCGGGTCGTAGACCTAGCTTACGGGCGATTTGTTTGGGACCTACTTTGCGATCGCGTAGCGCTAAAACTTCTTGGATTTGCTCGGGAGTAGCTGCCATGGATACAGGTTTCAGATGTGCTCATCGTAGTGCCCATTCTTGCGCAGGTCTTGAGACATTGTACAAATGGTTTGCAAGTTTTTACCTAACCGGTTTATCACTTCAGATGTAGTTGCGAGGAACCCAGGATAAGAATCCAGAGGGGTTTTGAATGCTTTATCAGTCTGCAAATGCTAGCATTCATTGCCATATTGCCATCATCGCCCTATTGCCATGAATTATAAAGTCATTCCGTAAGTCTACTGAAATTGTCAGAAACTGTATGTAACTTAAGATGTAGTAAATTAGCGTAATTTAGCGGCTTAATATGTATTTAGCCCGTTGCTTTACTTTAAGCTCATTGGTCTTTTCGATAGCCTTTGGCACAGCGTCGATTGTGCTGTTGGATACCATCGGGCCAAAGTTGGTAAGGGCACAAACAGATTTGAATCGTCAGGCCGATAGACTTTTCGATGAAAGTATCGAATACTATCAAACGGAGCAGTGGAAATCAGCCCTAGAAAAACTGCAAAAAGCTCTGGAACTCTATCAGCAAACAAATAATCTGATAAAAGTAGCTCATGTATTGGAGTACATTGGCGTCTTTTATCAACGCCTTGGCAATTATCCCGAAGCCCTTCAGTACCATGAGGAGAGTTTAGAGCTCTCCCGTAGATTAGGTAATCGTTTAAATGAAGCCATCACCCTAGGTAACATTGGCGTTGTTTACGAGAAGCTAGGCAATTATTCAGAAGCGTTACGATACTATGAGGAGAGTTTAAGCCTCAAACGAGAACTAGGTCATCGGACAGGCGAAGCCACTACTTTGGCAAATATTGGCAATATCGCATATCAGCATGGAAACAATTTCGAAGCATTGCAATATTATCGAGAGAGCTTGACGATCTCTCGTGAGATGAATAACCGTGCAGGTGAAGTTAATGCATTATCAAATCTTGGGACAATCCTATCCAATATTGGTATTACTGCCCATCAAAGTGGAAAAATCTCAGAGGCACTTCAATACTATGAAGAAAGCTTAGCGATCGCTCGTGAGGTGGGCGATCGCATAGGCGAAGCAGTCACTTTAGGTAATATCGGCAATATTTCTCGACGGCTTGGAAATCATTCAGAAGCATTACAAAATTATGAAGAAAGTCTGGCCCTTAACAGGGAACTTGGCAACCGTTCAGGTGAAGCCAATAACTTAAGTAATATTGGTTATTTGCTTGAAAAGCAGATTAAACCGGAACTAGCAATTATCTTTTTTAAGCAAGCTATCAACATCTATGAGTCCATTCGAGAAAACAATCAAGCTCTTGAGCCAGAACTTCAATCATCTTTTACAGCTACCGTTGAAGATGAGTATCGTCATCTAGCTGATTTACTCCTCCAACAAGATCGTATTCTCGAAGCTCAGCAGGTAATGGATTTGCTAAGAGTCCAGGAACTTGACAACTATGTCCGTGGCATACGAAGTGATTCAAGCATACAATCTGGTATTTCCATTCGTCCTGATGAACAGGCTATTATTGAGCGTTACAAAGCCAGTCAAGACAAACTGATTGCTTTAGGACAAGAGCGAGCGAGTTTAGCTAAAATCTCTCCTGATCAGCGCACACCTCAACAACGAGATCGTCTGATAGAGTTACGCCAGTTAGAGCAGACAGCTTTACTTTCCTTTCAAGCATTTTTTGAGCAATCTGAGATTGTCACACTAGTCAATCGTCTGCGGACTACCGTAGGCGCTGTTAATGTTGAGTTAACAGAGCTAAATGCTCTACGAGATAACTTATTAGCCCTCAAGGACACCCATAACCAAAACGTGGTTATGCTTTATCCCTTGGTTCTGGATGACCGATTAGAGCTAGTGTTGGTTACCCCTAATACCGCCCCGATCAGAAAAACAGTACCCATAACACGAACAGAACTGAACCGCATCATTGGTAAACTACGTTATGCTCTTGAATACCCAAGCAGCAACGCTATTACTCCTGCACAACAGTTATACAATTGGCTGATTCGCCCAATTGAAAATGATTTAGAGCAAGCTCAAGCTGATACCATTATCTATTCTCCTGATTTGCGATTGCGCTACATACCCTTGGCAGCGTTACATGATGGCAATAACTGGCTGATTCAAAATTATCGCGTCAACAATATTACTGCTGCCAGTCTTGCAGATTTCGACAATCTTCCTTCCAGGGAGAACGTTAATGTGTTAGCCGCAGCGTTTACCGAAGGAAATCATGTTGTTCAGCTAGGTGATACCACGATTTCCCATGCTGGTTTGCCGTTTGCTGCACCTGAAGTTGAAGCCCTGTCTAACCTTATTCCTGGGACTGTCAAACGGCTTAATGAAGAGTTTACCCCAGACATTATTTTTGAAATGGATGACTACCGCATCGTCCATTTAGCTACCCATGCAGCTTTCAACCCTGGTTCGCTAGAAAACTCCTATATTCTATTTGGCAACGGTGACTTAGTTACTCTAGCTGATGTCAAGGGTTGGAGTTTTCCCAATGTGGAACTAGTAGTACTCAGTGCTTGTGAAACCGCAGTAGGAGATGTTCTCTTGGCAGAGGAAAGCCTTGCCCAAGGAGAGCTCTCTGAATCGATTACTGGAGATGAGATTCTTGGGTTTGGCTATTTAATGCAGAGGGCTGGGGCTGAAGCAGCCATGGGCTCTCTCTGGCAAGTAGATGACGGGGGAACCCAAATTCTTATGAATGCGTTTTATGATGCTCTGAGTCGAGGAGGAGTGTCAAAAGCTGAAGCACTACAGCATGCTCAACGTCGCTTAATTAGTATGGCTGACGACAGCAGTCGAGCAGCACTGCTGACACTTTCAATTGATGGGAATCTTCCAATCGATGCGACAGATCTAAGCCATCCCTACTATTGGGCACCCTTCATCTTGATTGGTAATGGCCTCTGAGGCTATGTTTTTTCTAGTTTACAACAACAATTCGAGTGCCATATCGGGTGTGGCTAGCCTCAATGCTTTCGAGCATGCCATGGAACGAATGTTGCCGTTGGGATAATGGTCTACTTCTGTTGTGTAATTTCTTAATTGGAGTTCAACACGGCCATCAGCATATACTTTAACTTTAGCTCCTGGCACATTGCAAAGGTGCCAAGTAGATTTCCTGCATTATCTACATACAGGGGCTGAGAGCCTGGTCTTCTTAACATCTGCAGACAGTTATGGTCAGCCCTGCCACCTTATCCAATTTTGATAGCCAAAGACTGTTAATAGCGTTAGCGCTTTTTGAGCAAACCTACGGTAAGGCCAGGTCCGACCTGGAATGCCAGGCTATTCTGGCAGCGTTAATCATAG
This sequence comes from Leptothoe sp. LEGE 181152, assembly GCF_032906605.1. NCBI lineage: Bacteria > Bacillati > Cyanobacteriota > Cyanophyceae > Nodosilineales > Cymatolegaceae > Leptothoe > Leptothoe sp. LEGE 181152. Next base: position 5,053 of record NZ_JASATU010000051.1, on the reverse strand, counting down.
TGATGGACATCACAGGCCAGGAATCGGGCCAGGAATTGGGCATCTCAATTTACAAACTGCATCATGATTACCGTCAGAATTACCGACAGATAGACTGGCTAGAGCGTTTGGATAAGTACAGTGATGCAAACGGAGACGCTGTTCTTGCAGCCGCTGTTCACCAAGTAAAAGCCCGTTTAGATGATGCAGCAAAAACACTCATCTTCTTAATTCGCACCTATCTACAGCGGATTTCATCAAAACTATCGGCATTAGACTTTGTCAACTTGACTAAGGCTGCGATCGCGATACTCAATAACGCTCAACCAGAGCCAAAATTGAGCCTGCCTGAGAAAAAACGCCTCCTATATATTGCCCTGCAAACGTTTGGCACTCAGTTATCCCAACCCATTCCTCCCCTAGGCACAAAAATTCCAACACAAATTACGGCATTAGTGACTCAGCTGGTGCAGCATCAAAAAATAATGCTTACCGATGGCGTCAAAGCTTTCTGCGCCAATTTTATTGCCCAACTTCCAAACAATCAGTCCCATCCACCAAGCGTCAGATTTATCCGCACTGCCCTGAGAAACAGCAACGTCAAAATTTCCAAAACATTGGACACCCAAGAAAATCTATACGCCTTAGCCAGTATTCTTTTTTTCGAAAAACAGCTGCAAATCCAATCCCCTAAAGCCCCAAAGTCTGAGCAAGAAATTATCCACCAAATAAATCAAGCAATTGCCCAATTCAGAGCGAATTACCAATCTCTAGCACAGATCAGTCAGCCCCAGTGGGATAACGAACTATCAGTCAGCAGCCAACTCTTTACGGCCAATAATTTTGAAACCGCTGACCAAGACTTGACCTGGTTCCCCCAGAATCACATTGCGAACATTTCAAAAGACGAAACAAATTCTTAGCATTCTGTTTTATTTATTTTCAAATAAAACATTCTTAACATTATGCTGAGTGATAACTGTCGAATATTCTTTAGCCAGATCCACATCAGCCATGGGTAAGTCTAACTGAACCCAGTATTCATTCCCCAGTCAAAATGGATCTCCACTGTAGGGGCTGTGCCTCGTGCCAGCCCTACAAAAGCTGAGGATAATGAAGTGTCTTATCAAACTAAATCTTAGGGCACTCCCAAGGGAAGACTCTACGGAATAGGTTCAAACAACCAGACATCTTTTAGCCTGAAACACCCTTTGAAATGGATTTATTCAGGTCTATATAAAACGACAAAAGTCTTTTAGGAGAAGGAGATAGAGGCATTTCAAAAATTTGCTTTTTGATCCATATTTTATTTAATTAGACCCTAAAAATAATATTAGTGGCCCAAATATCCTTTTTCTAAGATTAGAAAGCCTTGAGTAATTATTTTGAAATAAATTCTGATTCAGAAAGCATTTTTGGTAGTCATCCATTTTCTTGAACCCTATCCAATCAGCCGCTGATTACCCACAATGACCCACAGACATGGTCGCTTAGACCAACCCACCAGAAGGAGACAACGAGCGTGAAACTCTCGGTCTATGGAAAAGGCGGCATTGGCAAATCCACCACCAGCTGCAACATCTCTGTCGCACTTGCTAAACGCGGCAAAAAGGTCCTGCAAATCGGTTGTGACCCTAAACACGACAGCACCTTTACCCTAACGGGCTTTTTAATCCCCACCATTATTGACACGCTACAGGAACGGGATTATCACTACGAAGATATTTGGCCCGAAGATGTTATCTACCAAGGCTATGGTGGTGTTAGCTGCGTAGAAGCGGGCGGTCCCCCTGCAGGTGCTGGCTGTGGCGGCTATGTGGTCGGCGAAACCGTCAAACTCCTTAAGGAGCTCAACGCCTTTGACGAATACGATGTCATTCTATTTGACGTCTTGGGGGACGTGGTCTGTGGTGGCTTTGCCGCACCGCTTAATTATTCTGACTATTGCATGATCGTCACTGACAATGGCTTTGATGCCCTGTTTGCCGCTAATCGCATTGCGGCATCCGTCAGGGAAAAAGCCCGCACTCACCCGCTGAAGCTGGCTGGGCTCATCGGTAACCGTACATCTAAACGGGATCTGATTGACAAGTATATCGAAGCGGTGCCGATGCCGGTGCTAGAAATTTTGCCCCTGATTGAAGATATTCGTGTTTCACGGGTCAAGGGCAAAACCATGTTTGAAATGGCTGAATCTGATCCATCATTGGAGCCAGTGTGCCAGTACTATCTGAACATTGCCGATCAGCTCATTGCTCGTCCTGAAGGTGTGGTACCTAAAGATGCTGCCGACCGTGAGCTCTTCTCACTGCTGTCAGACTTCTATCTCAACCCCCCTGAAGACGCCCCTGTTCAGAAAAATGAAATGGATCTAATGATGGTTTAGCCCAACATTCACGGGTTAATCCGATAGGTTGCTAGTCATTTATTTGCTTTGAGTTTCTCAAAAGACTGGCCATTCTGACGCTGAGGTGCTAAATTGCTGCGTGCCCGCTGATTTAAAAATCTCAAGATATGGCCTTTTTTGAGAATTTCACCACCGCTATCCGCGACAAGTGGTTGAACTATGTGCAAGACAATCGCGCCTGGTTAGAGCTACAGATGAACAACGTCTCCGTTAGAACGCCTGACGGTGGACGGCGGCCATCTTCGCTCCTGATTTTAGGGGTGATCAATGCCATAGAACCTAAGCTATCAAATTTGATGGTGCCGTTCTATAAGCTCAACTCTGACGAAGATGCACTAGTCGAAGTGTTAGGTCTTAATTTTGATCCAGAGATGGCCTTAAATGGCACAGGTGAAGATGGTCCAACACTGGATGCTTCATCTGGTGACGATCCCCCTCTTTTAGAAGGTTTGGAAGGACTCTAAAGCGCCATCTCAGTCACAACCTATCGGATTATTGCCCGGTGAACCATCGCTACAGAGACTCAGTTACCCCCCTTTTCACCGTTCCTCTTTAGCGAGAGTTATTACTGCTCTAAGGACGATAATCACGATGACAACACCTGCTAACACTCCCTCTCTTGAATTTGACTGCGATACGGGCAACTACCATACGTTTTGCCCGATTAGTTGTGTTGCGTGGCTTTACCAAAAGATTGAGGATAGTTTCTTTTTGGTCATTGGTACAAAAACCTGTGGTTATTTTTTGCAAAATGCCATGGGCGTCATGATCTTCGCTGAGCCACGCTATGCCATGGCTGAGTTGGAGGAAGGGGATATTTCTGCCAAGTTGAATGACTATGAAGAACTGAAGCGGTTGTGTTTGCAGATAAAGCGCGATCGCAACCCTAGCGTAATCGTTTGGATCGGCACCTGCACCACCGAAATCATCAAAACCGACCTCGAGGGCATTGCCCCCATCCTAGAAGATGAAATTGGCGTTCCCATCGTCGTCGCCCGTGCCAATGGCCTTGACTATGCCTTTACCCAGGGTGAAGACACCGTACTCGCTGCCATGGCCCAGCGCTGTCCCACTGCAGAGCCCGCGACTAAAGCCATCGAACCAGAAAAGCAAGAACGCAATGGTCTTGGCAAGCTATTATCCCTAGGTCGCAAAAACGAAGCCGTCGCTCCGGACGAAGCCCCTGCTGCAGATGAGTATTACGACCACAGCCCCCTGATCCTATTTGGTTCGGTCCCTAACCCAGTGGTCACCCAGCTTAATTTAGAACTTAAGAAGCAAGGCATCAAGGTATCTGGCTGGTTACCAGAAAACCGCTACACCGATCTGCCCGTAATCAAAGAAGGCTACTTTGCATCTGGCGTAAACCCCTTCTTATCTCGCACTGCATCTACTCTAATGCGACGGAAAAAGGCAAAGGTCATCGGTGCCCCCTTCCCCATCGGTCCCGATGGTACCCGTGCCTGGGTTGAGAAAATCTGCTCAGTCTTAGGCGTTGAACCCAAGGGGTTAGCCGAACGAGAAGCCAAGATTTGGGAATCCGTAGAAGATTACGTCAGTCTTATTCGTGGCAAATCTGTTTACTTCATGGGTGACAATCTCCTTGAGATTGCTATGGCCCGCTTCTTGATCCGCTGTGGCATGACTGTACCGGAGATTGGTATTCCCTACATGGACAAACGCTTCCAGGGAGCTGAGCTACAGTTCCTAGAGCGCACCTGCGAGGAAATGGGTGTACCCAAGCCCAAGATTACGGAAAAACCAGACAACTACAACCAGATTCAACGCATTCTAGAAATTGAACCCGACCTGGTGATTACGGGGATGGCCCACGCCAATCCCTTAGAGGCCAGAGGCATTAATACCAAGTGGTCAGTAGAATTCACCTTTGCCCAAATTCACGGCTTTGGCAACACTCGCGACATTCTTGAGTTAGTGACTCGGCCTCTACGCCGCAATAGCAATCTCAAAGATTTGGGTTGGAATAAGCTGGTGCGAGAAGAAGCAAATGCCTAGCGGCTAAGCCTTAAGATACGTTTCACCGGCTGTTGTTTGAGAACAATTGCCGGTGAAGAAGAACATCTCAAACTATACAAAAGCTTAAGTCAGGCTAAAGGGTTGGCCTATATACAACTTCAACTGTTACTATTCAAGTCCAGTGCGGATGTAGTTCAGTGGTAGAACGTCAGCTTCCCAAGCTGAATGTCGTGGGTTCGAGTCCCATCATCCGCTTTTTATGCCCTTAATGTACATATACCAGAACATGCGTTAGGTGATTATTAAGTCTAATTTAGATCGATTTATGGGGTAAGTTTGGGGTAAGAAATTTCATTGGTTTCGAGTGTTTTGCCATGGCTATACCCTGGGCAAAGCAAAGGTCTCATAAGTGGACGGAGGATGAAGATAAGAGGGACTACAGAAGATAGACAATGGAGGAGAGAACAAGGATTTCGATCCAAATTCACAGAATCCGAGTTTCCATCTCCTTGTGGATGACCTGGGCAATTGTTTGTAGGCAAGGCATTTAACATCCAGGTTAAGTACCTAAATTTAGGCCAAATAAAAGGCACGATGCTCAATGCCGAATCGCTGAACGTATTGCCAAAAGAGGAAAGGTGATGAACCCTTGAAAAACAAACCATCGTTTTTAAGGTGCATCACAATGGA
>NZ_JASATU010000050.1:0-31495 GCF_032906605.1 Leptothoe sp. LEGE 181152 | reverse complement strand
TCCATTGTGATGCACCTTAAAAACGATGGTTTGTTTTTCAAGGGTTCATCACCTTTCCTCTTTTGGCAATACGTTCAGCGATTCGGCATTGAGCATCGTGCCTTTTATTTGGCCTAAATTTAGGTAACTTTAGTCATGGGAATCAAATGTAATTATATTTGGCTGTAGCGATCTCACCATCCAGGCATCGACATTTTGCTCTGGGATTGGATAGGGGGTCTCAAAGCCAAGGGCACCGATGGGCTTAAACCCAAATCGTGAACAACACCGATTTTACCTAACCGGACTCCCTGGGCGGCGGCTCAAAAGATGTTTTATGGTTTAAATCCTGGTTTCAATTTAGACCAGACGCTGCAACAAGTCAGTGTTTCGTCTATCCCTGCCCATTATTTCTGGGTTGGATAGAGATTTTTATACCCCCCAAGGATCACCATGAAAAAGGAATCATGCCAGCTTTAAAGTTTTAGGGATGGCTTGAGTTAAGTATTTTTGAGGAAGATGATAAGGCCCCGTCGGTCGATATATAGTTTTAGTAGCGAACAATCGATCTACTAAGCTTTTTCATTTTTTCTGATATAAATCTACATCTTAATGGAAACCCCTAAGAGTTAGCTTTAGTGCTTTTAGGATGATGTTTTGGTGTCTCTAAGTGCAGTTTAGATAAGTTTAAAGCCTAAAACCTAGCACAAGCAGATCTTTGATATTTTCTTCAGGTCGCTGACAAGTGTGCGCTTGAAAAAATAGTTACAGGAGATGTTTAGATGGCTAGAAAAGTTCTTATCTTGGCAGCAAATCCCACTGGTACTTCGCCTACCAGACTGGAAGAAGAAGTGCGGGAGATTGATGAGGGTCTGCGGCGATCTAAACATCATAACCAGTTTGAACTTTTTCAGCGATGGGCCGTACGTCCACGAGACATTCAGCAAGCAATGTTAGACGTCGAGCCGCAAATTGTTCATTTTTGTGGATATGGCGTAGAAGACCAGGGACTTATTTTTGAGGATACAGTCGGACAGGCAAAGCTAGTCAGTGGTGAAGCGTTAGCTGCCTTATTTAATCTATTCTCTGAAAAGTTGGAGTGTGTTGTTCTCAATGGTTGCTACTCAGAGATACAGGCTGAGGAAATTGCTAAACATGTCCTCTATGTGATTGGCATGGAGCAAGCTATTAGTGATACAGCTGCCATCGAATTTGCTGTCGGTTTCTATGGTGCTTTAGGTGCCGATCGTTCAGTTGAATTTGCTTACAAGTCAGGCTGTACTGCTATTCAGCTAGTAGGGGTGCCAGAACATTCAACGCCTGTCCTTCATCAGGGGAGGAAGTCGCTTTTAGCTCCCTCTAACATAACTGAAAATTCTGGCTCAGAAAGCTCGGAAGCTCACTACGAGTCTCTTATAAAAGCGATTATTGCTGGTCGAGTAGTTCCTTTTCTAGGATCGGATATTAATTTGTGCGATCGCTCCATTCAAGGCGATGGCGAATTTGAACCCTGGAGACCTCAATGCCCCTACCCACCATCAGGTAAAGAACTCGCTGCCTATCTGGCCAAAACCTTTCCGCCACAGCCAGAAAAAGTTATTCGTCTGCTGGCTCATCAAGACTCAGAGATCAATGCTGATGAATTACCGACAGAATATCCTCTGATTAATGAGGTCATTCATGAGCATGCAATTTTAATCTATCCCGACAGTGAAGGTAAAGGACGTTTGCATGTGGGCGGAGGACTGCTCCAATATTTATCTCAATATGCATATTTGACGAAAGAAGGTGAGCTGTATGACCGACTGCAATGCCTTGAACTCGGTTGCCAGCCAAACCAATTACATCGGTTCTTTGCCAGGCTGCCAGCTATCATGCGAGATAAGGGATATTATCCCCCCTATCCACTCATCGTGACCACCAACTATGACCGGGCATTAGAACAAGCATTTGAAGATGCTAATGAGCCGTTTGATTTAGTATTTTATTCCAACACTATTGATGCCCAAGAGCGAGATAAATTTGTACATCAGCCACCCGATGGTCCCCCTCAAGAAATTCAAGAGCCCAATAAATATAAAGGTCTCTCATTTGATGAAAGACCCGTAATACTCAAACTTTATGGCACTGCAGATCAAATTAGTGAAGGGGAGAGTTTAGTCATTACTGAAGAGCATTATATCGAATATCTGGTTTCTAGAGATCTCTCTAGTTTACTACCCGCTAAAATACTTGGAAAACTACGTACTAAAAGAACGAACGTATTATTTTTAGGGTATCTCTTGGGTAACTGGAATCAGCGGATTATCTTACACCGGATTTGGCAAAATTTGGGGCTAAAAAAAAGAGATGCCTGGTGGGCGGTCCAGGCAAGCCCAAGACCCTTAGCTCAGAAGCTTTGGCAGAGTTACAACATCGTTGTACATGATTGGCCTCTAAAAGACTACATTGCTGAGCTAGACCGGAGGGTAAAGAATATCCCTGCTAAAAGGAGACAGGATTTATGAGTGGAGCCAGCAACCGCATATCTAACACAGATCTATCTTCCCTTCCCTATAAAGGATTAGCCCATTACTCTGAAACCGATGCCCCCTTCTTCTTTGGTCGTGCGAGTGAGTGGGAAGTTGTCGCTGATAATTTGATGGCGACCAGACTAACGTTGCTCTACGGTGCTAGTGGTGTAGGCAAGAGTTCTCTGCTACGGGCAGGTGTTGCTTATCATCTCCAACAAGATGCAAGAAAGAATTTGGTAGAGTTTGGTGCACCTGAATTTGCCGTAGTTGTATTTAATGCCTGGCAAGATAACCCATTAGAAGCGTTAACTCAGCATATAGAAAAAGAAATTAAAAGTCTGCTCAATGGAAAAACCTTTGAAGCATTATCACCATCATTAAGATTTAATCAAATGCTAGAGAGTTGGGCAGAACGTCTCAACGAAAACGAGGGTGGCGGTGAGTTATTTATCATTCTCGATCAGTTTGAAGAGTATTTTTTATATCACCCTAATGAAAAAGGAAAGGGCACATTTGCTGAGGAGTTTCCTCGGGCCATTAATCGTCCTGATCTCTCCGTTAATTTTCTAATTTCTATCCGTGAAGATGCTTTAGCAAAGCTAGATCGATTTAAGGTAAGTATCCCAAATATATTCAGTAATTACTTGCGTATTGACCATCTCGATGCCAAGTCAGCCTATGATGCGATTTCCAAACCGATTGAAGTCTATAATCGTCAATCACCTGATAAAACAACAGTTACCCTTGAAGATAGCTTAGTCAAGGTTGTCGTTGATCAAGTTAGTCAGTTCTTTGGCGGTAGTGATGGTCGTGGTATTTCTAAGGAATCTAGAGTGGAGTTGGAGAAGCAGATTGAAGCTCCTTATTTGCAACTGGTAATGGAATACCTTTGGAAGAAGGAAATAGAAAATAAGCGTTCAAATTCTTTAAGACTACAAACATTGTTTGATATGGGGGGAGCTGAAAAAATTGTCAGTGACCATCTCAGCCGACAGATGGACCTGTTACGGAAAGAGGAAGGTGAAGCGTCGTTGGTGGTTATAGCAAGGATTTTTCAATACCTGGTAACGCCTTCTGGAAGTAAGATTGCTTATCCTTTAAAGGATTTAATCGGAATTACAGAATGGCCTGAAACTCGGCTAAGAAGATTACTAGAGAAACTAACAAGTGGAAAACAACGCCTTCTTCGAACTACTAGCAAATCATCTGATGCATATTCTGAGCGTTATGAAATTTTTCATGATGTTCTAGCTCAGCCAATTTTAGACTGGCGCAAGCAATACCTACTAGATGAAGAAAAATATCGCCGTAACCTTGCGATTAAAGAAGGTCTGCCAGCTCAGTCGATACGTCAGATCAAATCTATGCAGGATGAGAAAGCTGCTTTATTGGTTCGCCAAGCTTATTGCTTTTATAAGCGAGAGCGCAACAAAGTTCTTTATCAAATTGATGAAGCGTTACGAGAAATACTCTCCATTTCATATTTCAGTAACATTCTGCGAAGCCATGAGAAAGGTGTGTTTGGCTTTGCTGCCCTTGCCTTTAATCCCAAAAATCCTCAAATGCTAGCTTCAGCTGATTATAACGGTATTATTCGGCTGTGGGATCTTCATCGTTCACCGACCGTTCATCCACCTCAGATTTTGCAAAATCAGCAACACGATGTTCACACGCTCGCGTTTAGTCCAGATGGTAAGATTTTAGCGGCTAGTGGTGCTGATTGTACGATCCATTTATGGTCAAATATAGACCAATCTAATTTGTCATCTCGAATTTTGGGTCACCATGATCAAAATATTACGTCAGTAGCCTTTAACTGGGATGGAACAATATTAGCGTCCGGTAGTGATGACGGCAAAATCAAACTCTGGAATTTAGACAATCAATCAGAAGATGAATCTGTAGCCGTTCTCAGGGGCCATCAAGCGGCTGTTAAAGCTGTTGCGTTTAGTCCAGATAGACAGAGTGGCTATTTGCTTGCTTCCGGTAGCAAAGATAAACTAGTCAATCTTTGGGATATTCGTGACAATACATGCCTTAAAGTCCTAATACGTCATGCTGATGTAGTGCGTTCAGTAGCTTTTAGCCCAGATGGACAATGGTTAGCTTCAGGAGGAGAGGACAAGAATATTGTTCTTTGGGATCTAAGGGATCTTAAACAGGTAGAAGAACTCGAAACATTACTTGCTCATAAAGACAGTGTGCATTCGGTGGCTTTTAGTCAAGATGGACAGTGGTTAGCCTCAGGTAGTGAAGATCAGACCATATGCTTATGGGAACTGGCGGCTGTCAATCAAAAAGTTAGCCGCTTAAAAGAAAGACTTAAAGGTCACAGTTATGGTGTTAGTGCAGTGGCCTTTAGTCCTGACAATCAACTATTAGCCTCTAGTAGCTGGGACAAAACCATTAGACTCTGGCATTTATATCCATCTAAGGAAATTTCTCGGATTATAGGAAAACATACAGATAATATTGTATCAGTCGCCGTCAGTCCAGATGGCCATTGGTTAGCTTCAGGTAGTTGGGATAAGACAGTGAGACTATACGATCTGAGTAACCCAAACGTGCAACCTAGAGTCATTGGAGAACATGATGACAAGGTCTTTGTAGTTGCTTTTGATCAAACCAGTCAAATGCTGGCATCAGGTAGTAAAGATCAAACCATAAAACTCTGGAGAGATTTTCAAAACCCTGTACAACAACCTGAAATTCTTAGAGGCCATCTTGACGTGGTCAGTTCTGTTGCGTTTAGTTCAGACGGTCGATGGTTAGCCTCTGGTAGTTGGTCAAAAGATGGCACCGTACGACTATGGGATCTGTTAAATTCTGATGCTACTGGTCAAACCATTGACACAATTTTGTGGAAGCATGAAGAGATGGAGACCCATGCATCAGAAAGTGTGACATCAGTCGCATTTAGTCAGGATGGACAAATGCTGGCTTCGGCTAGCTATGATAAAACTATTAAACTATTAGATCTACGTAAAACGGATGGGCTGTCCTGGGATTCACTATATGAACAACCCAATGTTGCTCCTATAGTGCTAAAGGGTCATAGTGCTCGGGTTTGGTCAATAGCGTTTAGTCCAAATAGCCAGACACTCGCTTCAGGGAGTGATGATCGAACGATTAGATTATGGGATCTGAGCCAAACCGAGGTACATCCTACACTCCTAAAAGAGCTTGAAGAACATAATTTTTGGGTGAGCTCAGTGGTTTTTAGCCCAGATGGTAAAAGACTGGTCTCTGGTAGTTATGACAAAACCATAAGGATGTGGAACCTCCGCCACTTAGATGAAGATCCCATTGTTTTGAGAGGGCATGAACAAAGTGTCACTTCAGTTGCGTTCTATCCCGACAGTAAGACACTGATTTCAGGAAGCTACGACAATACTGTTCGCCATTGGATCATCGACACAGATCAACTTGCCGATATGGTCTGTGAGAAGGTGCAGCGTAACTTGACCCAGAAGGAATGGCAATGGTTTATGGGGCCTGATATTCCCTATGAGCAGACCTGCTCCAACCTGCCTCCTGGCGAAGGTACTTTGGCAGAGAGGGTACGCGTACAAGAAGTCAGTGAATTGGAGCGTGAATTTCGAGTCAAGCTAGCTCAGCTATTTTCGGGTCAGAAATATGTTTTGCAAGTCATTGCGGAAAGGGATGCTGACCAGAAAGATACGGCTGAGGAAGATATTTCTACACCATTGAATAAGCCTAAGGGTGATGAGGGAACTTATTATCGTCTAGAAACACTACGCCTGCTAGGTTTTCTTAAAATGACCGATCCGGGACAAGGGCCTGGCTCGATTAGATATGGCTTGTCTTCAAAATATCGAGAATATCTCAATAAAATAAAGGAGCATTAGATAATTCCAAACATGGTAGCTGACAAATTAGTTTGCACCTCTAGCTCTGATTCGGATCAGGTGGGTGCGACAGCTTGCTAGATTCTCTAAAATTCTCTCAAGGCTTGTTGCCAGTATCGTTCATAGTGGTTTAGAAAACTTAACATCCTTACACTCTTCCTCTGAACTATGTAGGATTACTTAAGATAAGTTATGTAAATCTGGATTCATGTGAATTTATTTTTTCAACGCCCATAGACCAACTCTAGCTAGAGCAAACGTTATTTAGCCCCAGGATTCAACTTCCAAACAAGCTCTAAACATACTGCTTCCTCAGCCTACTATCCCCTTACCTATGATCTAAGAAGGACATTAACCAGAGACTTTATCCGCCATAACGCAACTCTGAGATGCCCCTAGGCTAACTCAACAGCTCAACCCCATCGACTCGAGCCCCCTTCAACCTTCTTCTTGAGCCAATGAGCAATCCCGCCCCCCTTATGCTGTCACAGGCAATTGATTCTGAGCCCCTGATTGTCGAACCATCTACGTCGCTTGCCGAGGTCATCCGCTTGATGAATCAGGCTTGGGTTAACCATTGCAACTTTGGTGAACCGGCAACGGAGACGCAGCCTCCTGCGGCTAAGGTCAAACAGTCGAGTTGTGTCCTAATCATGACGGATGGGCAATTATTAGGTATCTTTACCGAGCGAGATGTGGTCACTCTAATCGCCAATGGGAGGATACAGGACGATCTAACCATTGCCGACGTCATGACCCAGTCGGTAATCTCGCTCAAAATAACAGGCACTCAAGACATTTTTGTCGCCCTGAATCTGATTCGTGAGCATCGGATTCGTCATCTACCGATTTTAGATGAACAAGACCAGCTCCTGGGTATTGTCACGCTCCGTAGTATTCGTGAAATCTTAGAACCCAGCGATTTGCTGAGAATCCGGTCGGTGAAGGAGGTGATGAGCACACAAGTCATTCATGCGCCACCCACCAGCTCTGTGATGGCGCTAGCTCAGCTGATGGCCAAGCATCAGACCAGCTGCGTTGTGATTACAGAAGCACGCCGGGCCTCGGATCAGGAGAAGGAGTCTTTGCAGCTCTTGCCGATTGGCATTCTTACAGAGCGAGATATTGTCCAGTTTCGGATGATGGAATTCAACCTAGAACAACTAGAGGTGCAAGCAGTCATGAGCACCCCGTTATTTCTGGTGGACCCAGACGATTCGCTCTGGGCTGTGCATCAACAGATGCAGGCGCACTTAGTCCGACGCTTGGTAGTAGCCAGCCACCAGGGAGAGCTGCAGGGGGTTATCACTCAAACCGATATTCTGAGGATACTCGATCCATTGGAGATGTACGGTATTTTAGAACTGCTACAACATAAACTGACGGAGTTAGAAACAGAAAATCTCCGACTGCTGCAGAACTGTACTATCCAGTTAGAACAGGAACTTGACACCAAGGAACATGAGCGCCAACAGGCCGAACAAACAATCCGGGCGCAAGCAGCTTTGCTGGATGTGACCACTGATGCGATTATGGTGCGTGGTCCTGAGCAACAAATTCTCTTTTGGAATCGCGGCGCTGAACGCTTATATGGGTGGACCGTAGACGAGGCCCTAGGACAAACCATTAATCAGCTAATCTATCGTGAATCACTGCCTGAATTTGAAGACATCCAAACAACACTCGATCAGACAGGGCAGTGGCAAGGAGAACTCCAGCAGGTGACCAAAACTGGTCAAAAAATCACAGTCGCAAGCCGCTGGACCCTCATGCAAGAGGATACGGGATATCCCCAGTCAATCTTGGTTGTCAATACAGACATCACCGACAAAAAACAGCTAGAGCGTCAGTTCTTACGTGCCCAACGTCTAGAAAGCATTGGCACCCTGGCAGGTGGTATTGCCCATGACTTAAACAACATCCTGACGCCAATTTTAGGAGTTGCCAAGCTATTACCGATGCTGATTCGCCCAGATAATACCCAGGCACTGCGGCTGATTGAGGTGCTGCAATCGAGTACCCAGCGAGGGGTTGATATGGTTAACCAGGTGCTCTCGTTCTCACGGGGTCTAGAAGGAGAACGCGGTGCACTACAGATCAAGCATCTCATTCGAGAGGTGCTACAAATAGCCCAGCAAACGTTTCCTAAATCGATTAGCATTAATAGCCGACTTGAATCGGATCTCTGGACCATTTATGGAGATGCGACCCAACTTCATCAGGTATTGATGAACCTCTGTGTCAACGCTCGGGATGCTATGCCCAATGGAGGAAAGTTGACCGTAGTGGCCCAAAATTTTCACGCCGATGACAACTATGCTCGGGTGAACTTAGAGGCCAATGTGGGCTCTTACTTAATCATTAGCGTAGAGGATACCGGTGAAGGTATTTCACCAGACATTATCGATCAGATTTTTGATCCTTTTTTTACAACAAAAGAATTGGGTCAAGGTACCGGATTGGGACTCTCTACCGCTATCAGCATTGTTAAAAGCCACGGTGGATTTTTAAAGATTTACAGTGAAGTTGACCGAGGGAGTCGATTTCAGATTTATCTGCCAGCGTCTGAGGCCTCTGAGACGTTACCCACTGTCGAAGAGAACTTACCTCAGGGACAAGGGGAGTTAATCTTGGTGGTAGATGATGAAGCTCCTATCCGTGAGGTGACTAAACGATGGTTAGAAACCTATCACTACGAAGTCTTAACAGCCTATGATGGGATTGATGCGATCGCCACTTTTGCTGAACACCAACAAGATATTGCAGTGGTCTTAATGGATATGATGATGCCCCAGATGAATGGCCCCACTGCTATCAAAACCTTACAAAAAATGAATCCTCAGGTAAAGATTATTGCCACTAGTGGCTTGCCTTCGGATAGTAATCTAGCTACCACCCTCAGCATTGATGTCGAGTCGTTTTTACTCAAGCCCTATGCTACAGAGTCTTTGCTCAACACTTTACACAAGGTACTTCGCACTTCTGAATGAGCAACTAGCTACCTTCCGGATAAAATGAGAATCTCTTTGAGTCATGTTGTTTCAATCCAAGGTTTTGTGATTACAGCTAAAGGCAGATCTAATAGCCGCTCGTTGCGATCTCACCAACAGCGACAGTCACCTACTGCTGCACTTGTCAGCTTGAAAGGTGACTATGACACCACTAAAACTGCCGCCCCCTGAATCTTGCCTGCCCTCAGTGCCGTTAATGCTTCATTTGCTTGCTTTAATGGAAATGCCTGCACTTCTGTTTTAATCGGTACCTGCGGGGCAAGTGCTAAAAAATCTTCCCCGTCTTGTCGAGTTAGATTAGCTGCCGAACGTATAGCCCGCTCTCCCCATAAATCTCATGCCTCTGACACATATTGCCTGAGATTATAAGTAGAAAGGAGAAATATCCGTTTCTTTCCTAAAAACAAACTGTTCAGCAATTTCTTCATAGAGCTGAGGTTCTAGCATCATTAGACTATAGATATTCTTATATTGACGAATATTTTCCATGCGAGTAATTTTCCAAATCTTGTTATTCTGAGATAACTCAATATTCAACAGAATAGGCCTCATATTGACACTATCTACGGTCCAGTTGCCAAGGATAGTTGCAGTAATCTGGTCTTCCATTGAAGATGCACTCAGAACTGTAAAGGCAGGATCTTTAGAGTCCTCTAGCTCCAGAAATATCTCCCATTCTGGACTACGTCTAACAGACTCAGAAAAATAGCTCAATATCACTGCGTCATCCAATTCTGATAGATGAAATGAGTTCTGTGTAGTGACTCTAGTCAATAGTTCCGAAAAGCTTGGACGGTCTACTTCTGTAACCATATGGTCAAGTATCTCCAATAGCTCGGGAAGGGAATAAAAATTCTCTTCTTCCCAATCGTCGGTAATTCGAGAAAAATCAGATTCATCTAAAAGCGGAATGGGAGCACCGAGTCCAGTTCGATCTGATTGCTCTGAAATCAGTTCAAGATGAGGCTCACCTTCTCTAATCCGGACGAGATAGCTATGCTCATACTGTGTCTTTCCTGCTTGGCTAAACAACCAAGCCTCTTCAGGTATAGGCTGATAGGTTGTTGAAAAGCTAACAACTACCTTTACCAAGCCATTATTAACTGTACCCGACTCTGAAAGCTGCTGAACACTCTCAATGAGAATGTCTTGTGGTGATTGAGACAATTCCGATGGGGATCTTGTCAGTTCAATGTGCTGTGTCTGAAGATACTGTTTCACTGCTGCGACAGCCGCATCTTCTAAATCGGTCTGAACCTGGT
This sequence comes from Leptothoe sp. LEGE 181152, assembly GCF_032906605.1. Taxonomy (NCBI): domain Bacteria; kingdom Bacillati; phylum Cyanobacteriota; class Cyanophyceae; order Nodosilineales; family Cymatolegaceae; genus Leptothoe; species Leptothoe sp. LEGE 181152. Next base: position 20,861 of record NZ_JASATU010000050.1, on the reverse strand, counting down.
CAGGTTCAGGGAATCGATAGATTCGATATACTTTCTCAGACTGATCCCAGTTGGCATAATCAACGTCAAACATCCTAGATATGGCACTCCCCGGCAGCCAGTTATATCCAGGCACCCAAACCTGATCATCAATTATTTGGGGGAATTCACGAATACGAAGTGGATATCCATTTCGCATCACATTTAGATCACCCACTCTAAATGTGATGTCCATCTCATCTTGTTGCTCAACAATAACAGTTTGAGTCGCTTTATCCCAAATGTATGTTCCTCCCAACGCTTCTACAATAGGCATAATTGGGACATATCCTGCAAATCCATCTGGCTGAGTAACAATAGTTGTAACCTCTTCACCATTAACAATTATTTGGCGAGCTTCAGTTGTTTTCTCGCTCGTCAAAGGATGCCTATCAACACCTAATTGAGACTGGCCCATAAACTTAGTGCATCCAGATACCATCGGCCCCGTTGTGGCTATCATCAATGCCAGGCAAGTCATACCTTTGTGAGGCTTCATGAAATAAGCTCCCCTTCAACACCTATCTCCATCATATTAGACGTCAATTATTGTGATGGGTAATTGTCGTCTAACCCAACCTCTATAGTACTTCCGATACTGGTTCCGTGTAGTAGGATAGCTAAAGAGATTGCTATGTATACTGTTGGGGGATAATATCTGCTAGCAAACTCCCCTCACCTATGATGTTATGGATCTATTTTCCCATCCGTATCCTGGTGGCGCGAAACGCCCATAACAGATTGGGACTGTTAACAATAGTGCCTTCACCCCATCAATACCTGAATAAAAAGATGAGGATTATGTGTAGACGTCAAACAACTGTCAGGATATCGGTGACATTGAGAGTAAATCCTATGCATACCGGGTTTTCAGCAAGTCTCCGTTGAAAGTTGTTATCTGTCAGCCTTACATCATCAGGGCTTTAGGAATACATAATTCGTAACAAATAATAGAATGTCCTTGGGTTTTACCTTATCTGAGATCTTGCACCTGGCAAGGAAGCATTAACCCGCCTTGGACTCAAAGTCGCAAGGCTAACTGGCTCAAAACCGCTCAAGCGGTTAAAAAATCCCTAAAAGCTCTCTATTTAGAGCTGCCCAGCCAATCTTGTCCCTTGAGTGGACAGCCTTCAATTAGCGTTGGGTTTTGAACCCAACGTGGGTTTGAGCTTCACAACCGACCTTAGTGCAAGATCTGAGTTATCCCAGTCCGGTTTGCGTGAGTGATAAACCTGAGCATGCCATCGGTTAGGTATCCGCTGGTTCCGTCATCACTTCCTCGTTACACTGATATCGTAGTCATTTTCTTGCCCTTTATCCCATTGCGATGTCGTCTCTTCTACGCCCTCATCACTTTTAGCAGTGTCCTGCTGCTTGCCTCTCCAGCGGTTGCTCAATTGCCACATATCGTCCAACAATCCAACCACCCGACCGAAGCCGTCTTTGGTTGGCGTCCTAATGCTGAGTACCCCTGCGGCAGGCTGATGTGCAGTAATGTCTACCTCTATGGTTCAACGGGGATTAGTTTTAGCGTCGCAGGCCCAACTCAAGTAGCCGCTCCAGATGCTCAAACCCTGGATGTCGAGACCCGTTCTAAGCTTGTGCAGCGAAGCTTTCGGGAAGTGTTGCGCACAGTTCAGCAACAGGAGGAGGTTCAGAAAACCTTGGTAACGGTTAATAGTTACTGGATTGACTTGTTTCGAGTACGAACTGAGCTGCACCCAAGCACCCCCAGGGTGGAGGTGGGGTTTGAAAATGATCAGACGGTCGTGTTTTTGCCTGCTCAGCCAGAGTATAGGCTCCAGCAGCAATCCTTAGTGACTGTTAATGAGTTTGATGCGTTACATAATGGTCAAGACAAAGAACTTCTAGCCGTAGACTGGCAAGAGAAAATTCGCAACGGCCTTAGCCATAGGCTATGGGAACAATCATTTGATCAGCAGTACCCATGGGCGAGACCGCTGATCATGCTCACAGTCCTTACCTTGGCCGCTCTCCTTATCGCTAGCTTTGAGCATGTGCGTCGCTGGTTGCGTCGTCGCAAGCGTACCCTGCGCAAACGCCTCAAAGCGTCAGAAAAAGAACTCCAACAGTCAATTACGGTGGCCCCTGAGTCTAGCAACCCAGGGACCACTCAGCCCCCCGCCGACCCATCGGCCCAGCAGTCGCTCCAACTTCGCTTTGATCGGGCCTTCAATCCGCTGATTGCAGTAACCGAGGCGGGTCAGTCGATGAATCAATTGTGGATCAACTTTTCTACGGGATTTCTCAAAGAACAAACTCTACTTAAGCAACGGCTTAATCTGATAAAGTTTGTTGTGCGTTTGGTCTTTTGGTTAGAGGTGTGTACCGGCTTTGGAGCAGGTGGTGTAATTGCACGGCTATATCCGATGACCCGACCCTATGCCCCCTATCTCTTCAGCCAGGCAATTTGGGTACCTATTATCTGGCTAGTGATGGGCCTGCTCGACACGGTGGTTGACATTGAGATCGACTATCACCTCAATCAGTGGGGGAAAGTGACCCAGCTCGATGATCCCAATTCCAGCCGGGTTGCGTTACGCGTTAGCACCTATTCTCCTGCTCTCAAAAGTGCCACGACTATTTTTTTTATAGCCCTTGGCATTTACCTCACTATCCAGGCTCTGGGGATTAATCCCACGGTACTCGCTAGTGTTGGTGCGATCGCAGTTGTAGCAGCCGTTGTTTCGCGAGATGTCCTGCAAGATATGCTCAATGGTGCGGTAATTCTATGGACCGACCGATTTGTCTTGGGAGATGTGATTACAATTGGCGAATATTCTGGTCTAGTCGAGCACATGAGTTTATTTACGACCCAACTTCGCGATCCTGAAGGCCGATTGATTACTATTCCAAACGGTCAAATCTCTACTATTGCAAACCTTACTAAAGACTGGTCGCGGATTGACTTCACCATCGAGATTGCCTATGACGCTGATATCAAGCAAGCCCTTGAGCTCATTCGCACGGTTGCTGACACCCTGTTTGCCGATCCCCGATGGCAAGACAAAATTCTAGAACCCGCTTCTGTTCTTGGTGTTGATCACATCTCCCATGCTGGTATCTTGATCCGAGTATGGATCAAAACCCAAGCGATGCAACAATGGCCCGTTGGACGAGAGTTTCGCCTGCGCCTTAAACAAGCCTTTGACAAGGCCAATATTCAGATTGGTCTGCCGCAGCACAAGATTGTGTTGGGCCATGGCATAGATCCTGGTCAAGCCACCAGATAGACCCATGGCAATGACACAAAACAGAACAGAGAACCGCTTTGGTCTAACTATATTTATAATTCCCTATTTATAATTCCCTAACAGCGCCATAATCCAGAATATGTCCGAATTATGGCGTTTTATACTGAACGCCGCCAAATCTCTTACACCTTTCAAGTCATTGAAGACGATGGGGTGAATGCTTTTGCCACATTGGGAGGATTTGTGTATCTCAATACAGGTTTGCTACAAACGGCAGATAATGAGGCACAGCTAGCCAGTGTGATCGCCTACGAAATTGCCCACGTAGACCGTCGTCATGCGGTTCAACAACTGCAGCAGGCAGCGATCGCCCAGGGCATTTTGACGGCAGGGGGGGTAGATCAAAGTGCAGCGATCGCACTCGGTGTGGAGTTAGCCCTACATCGCCCTAACAGCATTTTGTAGGCTAACGTTCGCAATACGACTCCCATCGAGAACTATCAGCTTTCCCAGTTACAGGGTACTTCACCTCTTGCATAACAACTCTTTAGATGAGTTAAGAAATCAGAGGTGATTCCGACTTTGTCTGCACGATATAATAACTCAAGATCATCAGCGATATACGAACAAATCTCATGGTGATTGGTGATTTTTGACAATTTCACGAAAATATCTTCTGAATCAAAAGGTTCTTCTACTTCTGGGACGGCTCCATTCTGTGTACACCAGGCATTGTCAAAGCCACCCGAATCTCGCTTATCCAAAATTTCATCAAGCTCTGAGGAACTTAAATGCACTAAATTTTCGATGAGTTTGTCCATAGAATGGATACACATTGATTTCCTATGTTTTACCAATCAAAAAGACTGCTATAGTTGCCGTTGCCAACACTGTCCAAATACCTTTATGCCAATCCCATAATCGCCGTCCATTAAAACTGAAAAATGGAAAAAATGGCATAACAATATCGAACAGGATCAACGGTTTACCTACTAAAAACAGTATCTTTAGCCAGGCGGTAGAGAGTAAACCTAACTGAGATATCGTCCAAGCACCCCATAGGATGAGCAACACCGGAAGAGTGCCAGCTAATGCCATTCGACCCAACTTGGGCAGCAAGTCTCGATAGCGCCACTGGGTTGTTGTGGGATAAACGCTGCCGGGTATGGGGTACATTGCCCCCGCAAAGACTAGAGCGATGGCTGCACTGAGCATAAATCCGGATTCCCAGGCACGAAACCGTACTGCCAACCCTTGCTGGCGTGCCATCAGCACCATGCCCAAATATCGCACACCAAACAACAGCATCACTATCGGTGGTAGTTGCCACCACATCCATGGATCAACTGCTATGGAATCGCCCAGTCGCCACCACATCAATAGCCCAATCAGAGAGTTGGCTATAATCGTGCCCCACCACTGCAATGTGGGACTATCTGATGACTGCGGGGCAGGACGTGCCCATATGAAATGACCTAGATCAAAATAATGAGAGAGCTTTGCCCATACAGCAAATGTTGCTAGACCATAGCGTCGAAACTGCATTCCAGGGGACAGGATCTTAAATCCACGGGTAGAAAATAGTTTACTGGAGCTAGTATTAAAACCCTCAACGGTAACCAGAATCTCATCACATCCCTGTTGCTCAAAGAAATCAAGCCCAGCTTCAACCAGACGCTGCCCCACCCCCTGACCACGCACCTCTGGTGCTGTAAATAGCCATGAAATCGAGCCTGCTTTACGATGGTGGGGGAGGGCAAACAGTTTGAGGATAATCGCTCCTAACAGTTGACCATCTCCCTCGGCAACTAGGACGTTGGGTGTCCATGAAAAAGCCAGTTGATCGGACACTGAAAAAGCTCGACACATAAGAGCATGTACACTGCGTCGCTCGTTATCTTCTATGGGACGAATAACAACATCGAATACTTGAGCCACAGTGTACTTCTCCTGATCGGTGTGGTTAACGATGCCCCATCAATTGTACGCGCATCTGAATAAATTGATCCGCCTTAGACTTGATCAAGCGTTAGGGGTCGAGGTTGTTTTCCATCAATATCAGTAATCCCATAATCCATAGCTCATTGGGCGGCAACTAAAACCTTGCCTGATTTTGCCATGATAGTTGGGGCTAATGCCAAAGCAGCAATTACTCTTCCTAAAAACTGGGGAGACTCAGAATTACTTAACTCCAGGTATTCTGCTGCTCGCATGACTCTGTCCGTTCGAACCAATCCCGGATAAAGAGAAACCACGGCTACTTGATAGGACTGCAAATCATGTGCCGTGTCTGCCGTTAACCGGTCGGTGGCTGCTTTGGATACACCGTAGCAGACAGGGTTTCCTTATTTTGATGGTTTGTTACGATAGATTCAACGCCATATCTTCAGTTCACATTCCCCTTTTTTAAGTTTGAGGACAAACCATAAGGAACTTGTGACGCTCTCTAAAGCGGATCCCCCCACAAGTTCCTCAACTTTTTTGCTGAAACTTGGAAGTAAGCAATGGGATGTATCTTCGCCGCCAATGATGACGGCTCATAATTCTGTTGTGTGCAACGGTGACCGAAGACTAACAGACACTCTTTGTAGTATGTGGGAGGTTTCCTATGTTGAATCAAAAAATTGTTCTTCTAGATGGCTCAGGCGTAGGTGATAAATCCCTATCCCTGATATTAGATCTTCTGTTGAATGAGCTGCACCGTAGTGGCGCAACGGTGCAGACTTTTCCATTGAGAGACATCAAGATGGGCACCTGTATCGGCTGCTTTGGCTGCTGGGTAAAAACGCCGGGCATCTGTCTGGAGCCTGATGCAGGGCGTGATATTACTCAGGCAGTCATCCAGAGTGATCTGACCATCCTCTTTACTCCTGTTACATTTGGGGGATATTCATCGGAAATCAAAAAAAGTCAAGATCGCCGGATACCGCTAGTTCTTCCTGATTTTGGCATTTATCATGGTGAATTTCATCACCACCCCCGGTATTCAAAAAATCCGCGACTGGTCGGCATTGGCGTCCAGCATCAGTCGAATGACGCGGAAGCCAACCTGTTTAAGCTGCTGGTTGGGCGCAACGCCCTCAACTCTCATGCTCCCACCTATGCTGCCGACGTTGTCTTAAGTACGGATGCTCTAGAAGATGTGCGCCAGCAACTTCAATCCGTGCTGGTTAGAAATGATAATCTTCCGTCAAGTAAGGTGGTTGCCTCGCTAATGCCAGCAGTGACAGCTGGCGTTGACACTCCAACCCTGGGTGGCCCAGGTCGGGCTTTGCTGATCATCGGTAGCCCCAAGGTTAAATCCCCCAGCACCTCCGGCGTCTTGGGCGGATATGTGTTGGCGCAACTCAATCAGCGGGGGTGGGAAACCGAGTCATTAACACTCAGGAAAAACCTTTTACAGGGCGAGGGGCAAGCGGAATTTTTGGCGGCTGTGGACCGAGCTGAGCTGATACTGTTGGCGTTTCCACTGTATGTCGATTCACTCCCATTCCTGGTGATGAAGTCACTTGAGGTGATGGCTAAGCATCTCTCCACCGACCCACCGGAAAGTCCGAAACGGCTTTTTGCGATCGCTAACAATGGATTTCCCGAAGCCCATCACAATGCGCTAGCGTTAGCCATCTGTCAACGCTTTGCCATTGATACGGGGCTGATTTGGTTAGGAGGGCTGGCTCTGGGAGCCGGAGAAGCTTTGTTTGGAGGTCAACCTATCGAGGGAACTGAGCGCGAGGGGCCACCAGTAGAGCATGTTATCCAGGCCCTGGATATCACCAGTGCAGCCCTGGCGGATGGGCAACGGGTCCCACCTGAAGCCGCCAAGCTGATGACAAAAACACCGATTCCCTTTATGCCCTTCAGCCTGTGGCGATGGCTGTTTATCCAATTGGCCCAACGGCACTGGCGGCAAAGTGCGGCTGAAAATCAAGTTGGCGAGAAAGAACTGTTCGCCCAACCTTATGCAAGAGTAAGGCCATGACTACTGGTGATTTTTGATGTGATGGCATTTGATGTGATGGCGTCACTCCGTTGTTCAGTTTAGGCTTGATCAAGTGTTAGCGGTCTAGGTTGTTTTCCATCGATATCAGTAATCCCATAATCCATGGCTAATTGGGCGGCAACTAAAACCTTACCTGACTTTTCCATGATAGTTGGGTCTGATGTCAAGGCCGCAACCACTCTTCCTAAAAACTGGGGAGACTCAGAATTACTTAAATCCAGGTATTCCGCCGCTCGCATGACTCTTTCCGTTCGAACCAGCCCCGGATAAAGAGAGACCACTGCCACTTGATAAGGCTGCAAATCATGTGAGGTGTCTGCCGTTAACCGATCGGTGGCCGCTTTGGATACCCCGTAGCAGACGTTGCCACTATACTTTTGTCCTGCCCAATGCGAAATATTGACGATGAGTCCTGACTGTTGAGTGACCATTATTTTCGCTGCCAGACGACTGGCGATCCAATGGGCTCGAACCCCGGCAGCAAACATGGAATCCCACTGTGATGAGAGTTGCTCCCAGAAGGGATACTCCCAGACATATTCCCCCTTCTCGTTGAACAGGGTTTCATACCCACCCCACACGTTATTGACAAGGATATCAAGGCGGTTTTGATCCTGTTCAATTTGCTCAAAAACTTTCTTGACTTCACTGTCGTTTGTATGATCGCAGCGAACAGCTATGCAGATGCCGCCTTGCTGTCTGATCTCTTCTTCTGTTTGCTGAAGTCCGCCAGGAAGCCCATTCTTACTATCTCCCTGATTCATTGTTCTTCCTGTGACATAAACGGTAGCTCCTGCTTCCGCTAGGCCAATGGCAATTCCTTTGCCGTTGCCACGGCTTGCCCCCGTCACCAGAGCAATTTTTCCTAATAGTTTGTTCGTTCTCATTGCCATTCTCTGTCCCATAAATCAGACTACGTCTTCAGTTTGCCCGACCCAATTTTTAAGTGTGAACGCAAAATATGAGCAACTTGTGAGGTTATGAGGTGAACCTATCGTCTAACTGAGCTGATGTTTGGCAGCTCTGGCGTGCCAAACTCTTCTCGTCGCAGGATAGAAATATGCTCACCAGTAGAGGTTTCTGTTGAGTCAATCATGTAACCGGTTGGAGTGTTAAATTGAAACCACAATTGCTCACTCAACAATTCAGCCAGTAATTCTCATCAATCATGACACCACAAGGCAAGGTTAACAAACGGAGTTACTATTTAGATATTGCTCGGGGTTTTGCTGTATTTGGCATGTTTACCCAGCATTGCATGATTGTCCATGAAGTGTCTGGCGGCGAAGGAGACAGCTTATTAGCGAATCTTTTTGTCCTCTTAGGGACGGCTCCCGCTGCTCCAGTATTTATGCTACTGATGGGAGCATTTTTAATAAAATCAAAGGCAAGTACGCGCCAAAATATGTGGCGGGGGATTAAGCTACTGATACTTGGGATTATTTTAAACCTACTGCGATTCACGATTCCTGTGCTCATCGCGATATCGCTATATGGCAGGGATAACCTTAACTTAGCTGAAGGTGAGACTCTTCTAACCCTGCTATTTGCTGTTGATATTTTTCATCTGGCTGGCTTATCTCTAATTTTCTGCACCTTGATCAAAAAAATAACTGATCAAAAAAATACGATACCTTTGCTGATTCTCACTGTACTTTTAGCTTCTCCGTTCTTGTGGGGTAGGTTCAGTAGTAATCCATTTTTTGATCCTTTTTGGGGCGAGGCTAACACTATCTATTTCCCATTTTTTCCATGGATAATTTATCCACTATTGGGCATGTATCTCAGCCGGTATTTGCTCAGTGGTGACAGGCTCAAGAGTAGCCTACGGAAAATGGGCTGGTATGGTTTTGCCCTAAGCGCTTTGGGAGTAGTTATATTTCTTTTCAGTGCTGTTGGAGTTTTAGCATTCGATATTCTTTCCCCTACGGGCGATTACTATCGAAGTGGCGCAAGCATCCATTTGTTAATGATTGGGTTCGTTTTGGTATGGTTTAGCGTTTGCCATTGGCTTGAACAAACGTTGAGTATTGAAAATCGAATCATCAAAGTGTTGATTTATTGGAGTAAGAACGTTACCGCAATATATTTTGTGCAGTGGGTGCTTTTGGGGTGGAGTATGTTGCTCCTTGATACTAACAAGCTCAATGCCGTTGATGCAGCACTCGTTGGCTTAATTGTTCTTTTGCTCACCCATTTTTCCGTAAAGCGGGCGGGTGTGAGAAAATTATTTGCGTGGGTTTAGTTCTCTACTCCAGCAGCAAATAGAACGCTGCGATCGCAAGCAGCACCGTCATATACGAGACTACTTTGTGAATAGCCGCAATCACTGTTGGTGCTGATTTGACTGCACTCAGCACGCTACCCGATGCAATCATGACAACAAATGCCAGAACCGCAAGTGATATAATCAGCCATGCGCTCCCCCCCAATGCTGATGTCTTGTAAATTTTGTAGATGTTTACCCCAAGGAAGATCAGTATTCCAGTTGCAACCAGCTTATGCGCTGTAAAAAGAGCCACACCATATGGCCTACCGAAATGGGTCAAATAGAAGCCGGTTCCAAAAACCAGCAGAAATGCAACTGCTACACCGATCATGCGCAAACCGTTTTCATTCATCGTCTTTTTCACTAGAAAAGAAGCCGCTTTGCGATCATTTTGTGATCATATTCATGGGTTGCTCCTTCTCACATTGTTAAAACATCAGACTGGAATAATCCCCAGAACACCCAATATTGCCACGATAAATCCAACCACTCCTAGCAGGCTAAGATACTTTAGCTCTTCCCTCACATAGCGAAAAGCACTAAAAAAAGAAAAGAACGAAAAATAAAATAGAAATGCCGGAATATCTTGAACAAATCCTAGAAATCCCAGAAATCCTAGAAATCCCAAAAAGCCAAGCCAGGACTTCTTTCGATTGAGGTTGTTCCGATTTAAGTTGTTCATATCGTTCAGCTCAAGTTGGCGTTCTTATCCCTTCAGTATGAAAATAAAGCATGAGGAACTTGTGAGGAAATCACTCACTGCTGACTAGCGCCGTATCATGGGCTAGGCGACCGTCTTCCATGTGGACAATGCGGTCGGCAATGTCGAGAATGCGGGTGTCGTGGGTGACAAGCAAAATTGTGCCGCCTTGTTGTTTAGCTAAACGCTGCATAATGTCGACCACATCACGGCCAGATTTACTATCGAGCGCGGCGGTGGGTTCATCGGCAAGGACAATTTTAGGTTCGCTGACCAGGGCTCGTGCGATCGCAACCCGCTGTTTCTGCCCCCCTGACAAACTATCTGGATAATAATCCATCCGATCTCCCATACCAACCGCCTCCAGAATCGCCTGAGAGTGATGAATCCGGTCCTCAAGCGACAAATTCTCATGCAGCCGCAGTGACATGCCCACATTCTGCTGAGCCGTCAAACAAGCCAACAAATTATGAGACTGAAAAATAAATCCAATCTGATTACGCACCTGCACCAGCTGCTGTTTACTCGCCCCAAGCAACTCTTGCCCCAGGATATTAACACTGCCTTCCTGCACAGACCGTAGCCCCGCAATCAAGGTCAGCAGCGTGGTTTTGCCACTGCCAGACGGACCAGTTAACAGGACAATCTCCCCTGCACAGATATCTAAATCTACATCAAACAAAACCGGCTTGCGTAATTCACCCTTGCCAAAGGCATGGTTGAGATGACGAACGGTAACAACAGGTTGAGAAAACATGGTTCCTCCTAAAAGACATCTGCCGGATCCGCAGACTGCAGTTTTCGCATGGCAATTGCGGCTGAAATCATGCACATTGCCACCGTGGCCGTAAACACTTGCAATGTCACCCCCAATCGCATGCCAAGGGGAATCTTCGTTAAATAAGCCAGTAGCTGATACATCCCTAACGAAACCCCATAACCAGGCAAAAAACCTAATATCGCTAGAATCGCCGCTTCTTGAAAGACCACCATCAACAGTTTTCGATCAGAGTAACCCATGGCTTTAAGGGTGGCATATTCTGGCAAATGGTCGTTAACGTCGGAGTACAACACCTGATTAACAATCACAATGCCAACCACCAGGCCCATAACCGCTCCAAAATTGAAGATAACCCCTGAGGGTTGACTCGCCCAGAAGCCGACCTCAATTTGAATAAATTCTTCAGGGGTAAGTACTTTAACCTCTTTGGGTAAACGGTTATCAAGGGCTTGTCGAACAGTTTCAAGATCGGCATCAGGTTCCAGAATTAATGCCCCTACATTGACCGTTTCCAAACTATCTGGGCCAGTAAAGCGTAAATAGTTGGAATCGCTGGTAATTAAATGCCCCTCAGTAAAAATGCTACTCCCTAAGGTAAACAATCCTTCCACCTTAATGCGATGTCCTGAGAGTTCGGTGGTTACCGATTTGCCTTGAGCCAGGGTCTCTGCCACAGGGCCAACTTTGGGTTGAGTTTTTCGATCAAGCAAGATTACATTGGGCAGTTTAATCTTGTCGAGCTGCTGATCAACTTCGGGTAAATCCAAGACAGGATGGGCAGGATCAAATGCGAGCACCATCACATCAGTGCTTTCGCCATCCCAGGGATTTATCCACGCACCCCCACCAAAATAGAACGGCTTAGCAGAGGCCACCCCTTCAACAGCATTGGCCTGATATAGGTGACGTCGAGAGAATGTTTGCCCGAAGTACAAGGCCTCTGTACGCTGGCTCAGCAACACCAGATCGGCCCGCAGATTTTTGTGGACAAATGTGGAGCCCTCAAACAACATGCTCTGAAAGCCCAGCATTGTGAAAATCAAAATATCGGCAAAGGCCACTCCCGTTAGAGCAACCAATAAGCGTACTTTTTGATGGCTCAGCTGCGCCCAGCCTAGGGGCGGTTCCTGACGTAAATGCTTGAACAATTTCTGGAAAGCAGGGGACTTCATCAGCCCACCTCTCAACGTTCTACATTGATTGTGATGCGTACCTGCAGATTGGTGAGACCTGCCACCTTATCGTTATCGTCGGGATCAATCCGCACCTTCACTTCAACCACCCGCGCATCTTTATCCGCCGCCGGATCAGCATCGATCACATCTTGTTTTTTGATTTGCATGCCCACATGATCAACCGTGCCTCGGATTTCGCCGTCAAAACCACCATGTTCGCTAATCACGGCAGCCCGCTGTCCTGGCTGTACCAAACCCACATCGGTTTCATAGACTTCTGCGATCGCATACATCTGAGCGGTGCGCCCCAGTTCCACAATGCCCTGGCTGGTATTGACCTGCTCCCCCACACGGGTGTTGATTTTCAGAATTTGACCTGCCACCGGTACCCGTACATAGTAGTCTTCCAGTTCAGCTTTGATGCGATGGACCTGTGCGATCGCATGCTCCACTTCTGCCTGGGCTACGTGCAAGTCAACCGGACGAACTTCCTCAAGTTTGGCCAATAAGGCCTGCTCATGCCGAATCCGTTCTTGCAGAGTGGATACCGTATTTTCTAAATGGGCCTCAGCTTCACTTAAGGCTGCTTGAGTCGTTTCGAAAGTCTCCTGTCGTTCATCCAATGCGATCGTTTCAACAGCCCCTGATTGATGGAGCTGGTGATACCGCTGATAGGTTTGTTTCGCGTGTCTGAGTTCAGCTTCAGCACTGGTAATTTCAGCCTGTCGTTCAATGGTTTCAGTACGGAGCTGGGCTTTGAGCTGATTAATCACGGCTTGTTGGGCGGCGATGTCTGCTATCTTGGCATCCCCAGTCTCAATTTGGGCTTGTCTGGCCTGATAGATGACCACATTCTGTTGTGCCTCTGTTAATTCGGCCTGTTTTTTATCCAGTCCTTGCAAAACGGCAATTACCTCGCCAGCCTCTACCCAATATCCTTCTTCAACAAAGAGCTGATTCACACGACTATCCTGAGCATTCGCCACCGAAAGCTTAATCACCTCGCCTTGGGGTTCTAGCCGTCCCAGGGCAGTCACTGCTTTAGCAGGAAGAATTTCGACCTGGGTATCCTGCGCCAATTTCTGCTCTTGTGCCTGAGACAGAACAAAATAGGTACCTGTTGTCCCCACCAGTAGGATGGCTATCGTACCTGTGACCCAATCCTGGGGAAATAGTTTGCGATGAAGAATACGAGCCATTGTGCCAACCCTCTAATGTGGTGTTGACTTTGTTGACGGTTTAGAATCTCCACTTAGATTTTACGTTAGAGTAAATATACTTAAGAGGGAAACCTTACAAGTCTTATCGCTATCAAATTCAATACTCCCAGACACCTGGGTTAAAGCTCAAATATCGCAGCACCGAGGAGAATTCCATGGATCGCGAAGAGCTATTAGAACGATACGCGGCTGGAGAACGAGATTTCAGCAAAGTTAATCTGAGTGGAGTAAATTTGGCTGGAGCAAAACTCAGCGGTATTAATTTAATCCGGGCTGATTTGTCCCATACTATTCTGGAAAATGCCAATCTGAGTGGTGCCTTTCTAGTCATGGCCAATCTGAGTGGTGCGAATTTACGCAGGACCACTTTGATTGTTGCCAATTTAAGTGGGGCCAATCTTAAACAGGCCAATCTGCAGCATGCTAACCTCTGTGAAGCAGTGCTCACGGGAACGCTTCAGTCCCAGATTGATCTATCTTCAGCCAGTCTAAAAGGAGCCATACTGGCTGGTGCAAATTTACAGCAAGCAAATTTACAGCAGGCAGATCTACGTGGGGCCAATCTCTATGGGGCTGATTTGCAAAATGCTGATCTCAGTCAGGCCAAGCTGACACGCACCAACTTACGTGAGACAAATTTACAAGGAGCAATTTTGCCTGAGATCCGGCTGCAGGAGATTCCCCTGTTGGAACGATTGAGTAAGCCTCAGCATTGGGAGACACCTTGGTAATTGCTATGAAGATAAAAGTTACTTCATAACCTCCCAAGCACGGAGCTGTTCTAGCACAACATTGATGGGATAAGCGATCGCAATCTCGCCTGTCTTAGGTTGGAATCTCCTCAGACCTATTTCCTAGATGGGACGCAAGAGACCCCAACCATCATCTTTATCCTTGAGCCACTATCTAAACTTCGTCATCCTCAAAGATCAAGATTTGGCCACGAAACTCCACATCAGGTATATCCCAAACATTAGGTAATCCGGCCCTCCTTCGAGGCCGACGCAAAACATTGGTGCCGCAATGAATTTGGCCCTCGCGGATGTGATAATACCAACTATCTACAAAATGAATAGTGACCCCTAAATGAGCTGCGATCGCGGCTGTAAACAACTCAAACAGGTCGACCATACCATCATTCACCAAGAGCCGTGTATGATCGCGGCGTAAAATACCACGTGCGTCAAAATGACGCCTGTTGGGGATAATCAATCGGCGTTGAATTTCACTCTCTGAGGCACCGGGGAAACTATCCTTAAAAGCATCAATCACATCTTGTTGATCCATTAAGCCACCATAGGACGCTCGAATGGAGCCAATGGGGCTGAACAGGTAAGCAGGAGATACTTTTTCAATCCAGTAATGGGCGCGTGTCATACGATGTTGCCTGATCAGTCGATGGCCGACCTGGGCACGGATGGTACCTGGCACCCCAACGTCTTGCATCGCTGCTTGAACCACTGCCATGGCATCCCTGGGTCGCATACGTGGGCCGTAGGGCTTAGGAACCAGCAGATGATTGTTTAGGACTTGCATATTTGCAATATCCGGCGAATATGCGGTCGTGGGCTGTTGCCAAAATGCTTCCTGAAAGCGATTGATATCATCTACCCTATCCCAGAGAACAGGAATAGGATAAATAGGCACCCCTAACTCTCGTTGTAAATGTACACGGCTTGGCTGTAGAAATTCGCTGTCAATAAAATCATTGGTACTGTTGTTGCGGGCATCACGCTCTGCCCAAATAATCTCAAAGGGGGTGATGTCAGCCGGATAACGACGCGGCGGTCCTTCCCCTGGGACATAGCCAATTCGGTGTATATTAAACCCATTTCCAGCACTCAACCCTTCGGCTAATTTAATGTAAATAGCAGGCGGTTCGTGGGATTCGGGTATCTGACCACGCTGGGCGGGAGGATGGTTGTGTAGCCAGGCTTTACCGCGAAAAAGCCGCGTGACCGGAGAACTGCCTTCATTCATCAACCGTGAAAGTACACCGGAGGGGCGGTTGCGGAAAGTATCAGGATGATTGGCAGGTAGCCCAGCCCGATAACGGGTTTCAGCTCGCTGTAGAAGGGCCATTGCTGCCCGTGATGAGGCGTGCAGAACAGAAAAGTCGGACCGTCCATGTGGTACAACAGCCATCATCTCGTCTATGTGACCAACCCGCAGCCATGCCGTATTAATCTCAACAATGGGTTGTTTTTTCTGTTTGGCGAGTACGCGCAGTAGATCGGGATCGACAAATTCACTGCCGTCACCAAAGATGAAATTACCAATGATTATCTTGCCAAGCGGAGCACCAGGAACGGGCGGTGTCGATTCAACATTCCCGCCATAGTTCGCTGAGCTATTCATCTGATTGGCCCGATCAAAGAGGCGTTCTGCTGTGTCGCGATTTATTGTAGCGGTCTGTCCAGCAATCTCAGATCGAAGGCCTAAGTCTCTACCACTACCACCGCGTACGACAGTAAATTCAGTAGTTACCTCATCTACAAGGCTCTCCGCTGCTTTCTTCAACCCTCTGATCAGTTCTGCCCGTTCTGGTCTCGCTTCATCAATGGCATGGTCGAGGGTTTGATTTAATCTAGCAAGCTCCGATCTAAGTCTGCTGAGGGTATCAACCCAAAACATCACATTAATTTCTTGCCAGGTGGTGTCTATTAATTTCCCAAAGTGATTAAGTCGTTCCGCTACGTCTAGAATTCGCAGTACTCGCTTAGCCCAATCGGTAACTGCGCGAAAGTCAATCCTAAGGACATTTCCATCGGTGGTATTAACGACGATAATCCGGTCCCAAAGATCGTTGTAAAGTCCAATATTGCGTGAACGAAAATGGCTGTTGACAAAATCTTCCAGGTTGTCAGTTACGGTTGCGTTTGTATTTTCATGACGTAGACGAGGAAGATGTAGTATGAGCTGTCGAAAGTGATTTGGCCCTTGTAAAAAACTGTGCTGATACTGGTCCTGCAGCCAGGTATCACCATTGCTAATCTCAGGTGGCACCTGGACCATCGGGACCGCCGCCGCCCGTGTAGCATTCTGAACATCAACAAATGACGGATGATTGGCATCGGTGTTGACCATGTAGAGCCGTACCGCTGGTGCCTGTCGATCATCCAAGATAAAGGGGGCAACTGAGAAACGACCGCGATCTTCCTCATGGACTCTGCCAAGGTTATCAACTCGAAATAGTATGAGTTCGAAGCGAGTCTCCTCACGGGCATCTGCTCGATAGGCGAGCTCGAGATTAGATAATCGCCCAAAACTGGCCCCTGCAATCGTCCGAACTTGGAGTGTAAGGTTTAAGCGACCATTAGTGGGGATGGGAGGCAGTTCAAACACCTCAGGCTCTGCTAGCCGCTGGGGAATGATCTGACCTGTACTGTCGGAGAGGCGAATACGGGTATGCATAACACCAGGACAACGGATATGAAGACTCTCGTTGGGGCCAAGCGCACCAGCTATCACTTTAATTTGCAGGGGGACTAGTTCATCATCACCACTGTTGGCGGTAGCTAAGCTGTAATCGGCCCGTGGAATTGAGCTGCTGGAGACAGCAGCAGGTAAGCGACGCTGATCGCGGTCAAGATTCGGAACCACAATGGCACCTGGCCAGTTCTGGCGGGCAGTTCGCTCACGCGGGTTTCCCGTGAGTCCTCCATCACGGTCAAAGTCAGCATGGAGCTCAATTCCAGGCATGTGAAACACTCCTTTACAGCGCTTACGGTTCTGGTTCAAATAAAGTCAGTTCCGCTCTATTTTTAATGCTTTCTAGCATTGTCGGTATCTTATGCCAGCTGTTCTTAGTATGATAACTGTTCTTATTTTTTGTTGATCATTAAGTTCCGAGAAGCCAACTCTTTGTTTTTTCTCCGATTAAGTAATGCTGCGCAAAATGCCGTCAGGTATTAAAAATGCTACAAAACCGTCAAAATGAGGCTTTACTAATAGCTAGCAAGAATATAATTTGTAACATGTAAGTTACTAACATCAATTTTCGCGAGATATGATATCTCTAAGACCCTATGCCTGAGACGAATTCTCTGAAATAACAGTTATGTTTGCAGTGGCTGTTACTTGTTCAAGTGTGCTTTAAACTTCAATAATTTTCAATAATTTAGCTGGAGGCCTACTTATGAGACCTGAAAGCTCACCAAATGACCTGTTTAGGTTTGTTCAGCTGCGTCCACCTATTAGTCTGGCTGAAAATCAATTTATTCCGTTGGTAGCGTCGACGAATTTCTTTACGCAGATGCAAAGTGCTACAACGGTCACTGAGAGGCAATCCATTGCCGATACTTATATTGCTAATAATTCTGAAAGTGGGCTGTTTGTTCGTTCCCCTGAGCAACTTCACCATGGCACAGCTATTCAAAATTCGATAGCCACCACCTCAGACGCGGATGAGCCTTCTACAGATTTGTTTATTGTGACGCTTACAGGTTTGTTGGAAATAGCGGATATCTCTGAACTAGCAAACGATGCTACGTTTCAACAAGATAGGGTGCGTTTATCTGACACACTTTTGGCAAGGATGTTCACCACTAATTCATTGCCAAACCTGAGTATCTTACAAAACATTTATCGCGCTTACTATCTTATTGTCCAGACTGCGGCTGAAGAAGATATACAGCTATCCTGGGACAGATTTTTGCGCATGTCCATTATTATTCCAGAGGATGCCTTAACGTCAGTTGTCAGCTTACGAAAAGCAGCTTCATCGGAACCTACTGTAACTGCTGTCACTATTCAATCAGAAGATACGACGATTGATCGAAAATCTCAGCTTTATAACGCTTATCAAGAATTAATGAGATGCGATCGCAACCAGAACCTGATACAGCCAGAATCATCTGAAGTAAACACTGAAGGGACAAATGTTTTTGCGCTAAAGGAGACTGTCGTCAACAGTTTATCGACTGAGACACGGGCGGTGCTTGAATCACAACAGATTGATCCAGAAAATACGCCCATTCATGCCATCGTGATGGATATATATACGACGCTTCAGCAAGAGTCGTCTGCGATCTCATCTACCAGTGTAGATCCTAATGCTCAACCGCAGATTGCTCGCGTAATTCGTCATGCAGAGCTTGGCAGCACCCAGAGAGATATTCGTCCTTCTGGAGTCGGTAATCTTCTTGTCGTTAAGCAACAAATTAAGCGCTATGAGCCTACGGAAGTCGCACATATTGAAAATATTTTATCTGGTGAGGCAAAATCAAGAGAACAGCGTGAACTTCAACTGGTTGAGGAAACATTCTCCAATGTCTTTGAAACAACCCGTGAAGAGCAGAATGAACTCGAAACCTCCCAGCGATTTGAGTTAAATCGAGAGGCTTCTCGAACTATTCAACAGGATCAGAATGTAAATTTCGGTGTCAATTTATCGGGTAAATATGGGCCATATGTTGAGTTTTCTACCAATTTCGAGTTAGAGACCAGTCAATCAGTTGAGGAAACCAATAGCAACTCAACCAGCTATGCCCAAAATATTGTTGAGCGTTCGCTTGAGAAGATAGTTGAGCATATTCGTGAAGAAAGAACACGGCGAATATTGCGAGAAGTTGAGGAGAAAAATACCCATTCCTTAACCAATAGTGGGGCGGAACATATTCGTGGGGTCTATCAGTTTGTAGACAAAATTTACGAGGCTCAAGTCTTTGACTATGGCATCCGCATGATGTATGACTTCATGATTCCGGAACCAGCCTCTTATTTGCATTATCTCCGTAATCAGCCAGATAGTGAGCTAGAGTTACCAGATCCTCCTCCTAGGTTTACGCTAACCTCTCATACGCAAATTACTGAGGCCAATTATGGCTCTGAAGCAGCTAAGTATGGCGCTACTGAAATTGATCCCCCACCTGATCCTTATGTATTAGCATCTGCAGCCATTACGAATGAGGGTGGTGATGAAGGTGGTACGCCTCGGTTTGCAAAAACGAAAGAGCTCACCATACCAGAAGAATATGGCCCTGAAAGAGTGGAATATGCGGCTCAAGCTACCACTGACGATGACCTAGCGATTACAGTGCTGATCGGATCAAGATTTCACCGCATTACGCGATCACAAGGTGGAAATTGGCCTGGATTCCCACAATATATCAGCTTAGATTCGGGGCATTATAGTTATCCACAAGGTACGCAGCTATCAGTAGGGGTATTTGTTTTTGAGAGTCGTACCTTTCTTGTTGATATCACCATATTCTGCAAACGCAGACCTGAAGCTTATGAACAATGGAAATTAAAAACATTCCAAAAGATTCAACAGGCCTATGAGCGACGGGTGTTGGAATATGAGGAGAAGGTAGCTGCTATCAGAGCGGAGCAAGCCTTGGCGCAGGCTGCAGCGGAAGAAGAAAGAAGTTTTGGGGCTCCACCGTCTCTCAATCGCATAACGGAGCGCAATGAACTAAAGAAACATGCCATATCTATTGTCACCGGTAGCCGTTATGAATTTATCAATGCGGTAATGGATGGTGCTCCACCTATTTTTGATTTTGATGAAGCGCGGAAAGAAGGAAGTTTGATCCGATTCTTTGAGCAGGTGTTTGAATGGGAACAAATGCAATATGTGTTTTACCCATACTTCTGGAGCCGTACCAATACCTGGGAAGATCGGTTTACAACCGACAATCCAGATCCGCAATTTCGTGAGTTTTTAAAGGCAGGTGCAGCTCGGGTCGTGATTTCTGTACGCCCAGGGTTTGAAACAGCGTTACAACATTATCTAGATACGGGTAAATTGTGGGATGGCCAGGGAGAACCACCACAAATTACCAGCCCTCTCTATGTATCGATTGTCGATGAAATTAAAGAACGTACAGGGGCACCACAGGGTGAAATTCTGGTTGGTGAACCGTGGGATATTCGTGTTCCTACTAATTTGCTTTATGTACGAGCCAACGATGATCTGCCAGCCTGGGTCCAGAACCCTCCAGGGAGCTGGCAGTGGGAATCAACAGATTCAGAACCAACACCTGCCCTGGCTATTATGGGCTTAGCACTTGTAGATGCTCAAACTCAAGCAGATATCCAGTCAATAGAAAATGGTGATGTGATCAGCATTAATGATATGCCATCTATGATTAACCTAAGGGCAATAGCTGATCCGAAATACGTTGGTAGTGTGGTTTTGAATCTTAACGATGGCCAACAGACAAGAACTGAGAACACACGTCCTTATTTCCTTTACAGTAATAATGGAGTTCAACCTGTATTAGGAAATTATACGCTAACTGTAAAAGCTTTTTCCAAGCCAGAAGGTCTTGGAATAGAGGGCAGAGAGAGAGTTGTTCAGTTCTCATTTATAGAATAATTTTTGAAGAACTTAGGCAGTCGAATTTACTATAGGGCACCTCGATTAATTCAAAAATAGAGTCTCAATATGAGATCATGGTTACGGATTAGGGTTGACAGGGAGACTTCTGATGGGACAACAAGGATTTTGGGATTTTGAGACCCGTCATCAAAAGCT
>NZ_JASATU010000049.1:0-37206 GCF_032906605.1 Leptothoe sp. LEGE 181152 | reverse complement strand
CAATGGCGGTGTGGTCCCACTCCGACCCATCCCGAACTCGGTTGTGAAACGCACCTGCGGTGAAGATAGTGAGGGGGTTGCCCCTTGTGAAAATAGCTCGGTGCCAGGGTCCTAATCTACAAAGCGCGTCTTGTTCTATGCAAGACGCGCTTTTTGCTTTTTTTAAAACTTGATGCAAATATCTTATAAATGATCTTACAGTTAGGATTTCAGGAACAACTTAAAGGGGATATGAAGATCCTGGAAAACTTATGTATAACTTGGCGCACATAGCTGTGTGAGATCGCACACTTAAACCACCAAGCTAAACCCTAGTGTAGGGAGCATGAAAACCAATGGGATACTTTGAAAAAATAGCAAACCAATATTTTGAAGAAGATCTCGAAGGCAATAAACTTTTCTATCGTCAAGGTATTTGGTTTTTAATCGAGAGCCGTTATTATATTGTTCCAGATGAAAATAAGGAACTAGAACTTCGACGGTTTCTAATTCTTTATCATCAAGTCTTAGCGATCGTTGTTTCCATTGCTTTGATTTTCTTCTGTATTTTTACGGACATAGATGACAATCTTCTCTTATTTTTTCCTGGTGTATTTATACTTTGTTTTCCGTTTCAAATCTGGCATTACCTTTCAACGGTCAGACTGATCAAGAATCTAGCTGTATCTAGTAAACAAAAAACACTCAAAGAGAAGCTTGGAAAACTGCCTGGACCACGCTATCTCAGTATAGCCCTCGGATGTTGGAGTGTATTTCTAGGGTTTTCAGCAGTCCTAACTGACATTAGTCAATGGGATTTCGGCGTAATGTTGATTCTTATGGGTGTTTATTTACTAGCTTATACTGGCTATCAGGTTAAGCTAAACGAAATATCTAATCCCAATAGGTCTAGTAATTTGAGGCAGTTATGGGTAGGAATGTTATTCTCATTTGCAGGATTTATATCTAGTATTATATTCGTTGTTTATCGACCCCATGCATGGCCAATGGGCCTAAGCCTGATTATCTCTTGTGGCTCTCTTTGTCTTTTTATTGGATATTGGATACAGATCAAAAACAGAACACATCGTTTTTATTTAAAGTGCTTATTAGCTTTGGGTGGTGCTCTGTCTCTAATTTATCCTTTCTCAGTTATTAACATCCCTTTCCTAGAGGGGAGAGGAGTCTTAAAATATGTTGGCCTTTATCCTAAACAACAGAATTGTGAATCTGGTAAGGCCCTTGGAAGGTATTTAAGCCGAGGTGGTTCCTTGAAGACTCAGGTGAGTACGAAAAATATTCATAAACAGCTTTATTTTCAAAACGTAGGTGTTCAACCAAAAGAGATTGCAACTAGGTCTATATTGGAGTGTGCACTCCAATATGGAGATCGTGAGGCAGCAGTGATTCTGCTCTCTCAGGGTATTGATCTTCATGCCCGAGCTACCATCGGTGGAAATTTTCAAGCAACCTGGCTCCATTTTGCCGTGGCTAGGAATGACATAGAGGTCATAGAAACTTTAATAGCTGAGGGAGTGGATATCAATACAGCCTCCGATAACTATGGCTCCTCACCCCTACAATGGGCCGTAATATTTGGCAGTGGTCGAGCCACCGCTGAACGTTTGATCAACCACGATAGCCAGATAGATCCAGGTATATTGAGCCATATCACCTATAGAACTAATCCTGAAGTTGTCGATTTTTTAGTTGACGAGGGTGCAGACATAAATTTTCGAGATCAATCAGGACTGACACCGCTCCATCGGGTAGCCAAATCTCATAACATTGAGCTATCAGAACGCTTACTCGCCCATGGTGCTAATGCCAATGCTAAAACCTCTCAAGGCTCTACTAAAGGCTCCACTCCGTTACATTTAGCCCTGAGCAGCTTTGAAATCAGAAAACCTTTATCGAAATCGCAACGCCGCCAGGTTGCCCAACGTCGGGCACAAGACTTTGCAAAATTCTTAGCAGTTTTCCTGGAGTATGGTGCTGATATTAATGCTCAAAAAGATAATGGAGCCACACTTGTACATACAGCTACTGCCTACACCAGCACAGATCGACTCCAGCAAATTTTGGACCATGGAGCTGACCCCAATATACCCAGGCATAGTGACACCTCCGAATTTGTGACTCCTTTGCAGCAGGCATTAGTAGGGACGTTATGGGAAAAAGCAGAGGTACTGATTAATGCAGGGGCAGATGTTAATATCCCAACTACAAGTGGTGACACCCCGCTAACAGTATTCAGAGCAAATCGCAATGCAAATCCATATCACCAAGCTCCATCATTTCACAGATTTTTTCGCAGAATGCGCTCAACCCAAAGAGTAGAAAACCTCCTATTAGAAAATGGAGCAAAGTAGCTGTCAAATAGAAGAAGATTAGATTGCCCCTACTGGTCTATTAGCCTTCTTCAACAAGTGCTCCACTACGGCAGGCAGTATTACCAGATCATAGGATAAAGCTAATGTCGAATTTGTATCAAAGCCTTTCATAGTTGAGGATAGCTTGCAAAGTACTCTGTCATGTTTTATCGAAATATTGTGAGCAAGTGACCTTTCTTCGAGAGTTAAGTAGGTGTGCAAAACCTCTTACAAAAGACTTTGACTGAATGGCCTGAATTTACGTAGCTATATAAATTGATCTAGCGGGACTGAGCAATAGTTTTTGATGATTCGAAATGGGCGCTAATTTATTTGTAGTAGGTTATAGCGAGAGCGGGGCGCTCTATTGACAGAGGTTGACGCTCTTTTTTGGCATAGTAGCCATAGGTAGACGTGAAAATTCTTTGCCGTTGGATATTACTTGGGGTGATTGAGCTCCTGGTGTGTCTTTTCTTGATAGCGACGATCGCACCTCAATTTCTAAACTCCAACTATCCTTTCTTGGGAGTATTGATCTGGTTAGTTGTGTTGGGTTTACTAAGTCTATCGGTGGGCGCTGTAATTATGCGCTGGATAGATGCCCGTATAGCTCGTCGGTTGTTTGTTCACCACTTTCCGGAGTATTACCAGTTAACTTGGATAGATTTTATCGGCACGACATCGCTTAACGTTCGTCAAGACATTGAGACATTTTCAATACTGAGTGTTGAACCTGATGCCTACCGTTTCCAGCTCTCCGCTTCGGATTTACTTAGGCAATATCAAAAATGAGATTCAAAACGTTTCTGAAATTAGTTGCTTCCTTAGGGGTGTTGGGAGCAGTGACATCAAGCTGTGGAGTTGTTCCAGGCACTAGTATAAGTACGGTAGAACCCGGCTATGCAGGTCTAAAGATTCGCCTCTATGGTGGTGACAAAGGTATTGAAAATGCCCGTTTAGTCAATGGCCGTGTTTGGTATAACGGCTATACGGAAAATGTGGTGGTATTTCCCACATTTATCAATACTTATCCATTTACACGGGATGCTACAGAGGGGTCTCCCAATGATGAATCGGTGATTTTTTCTGTAGGGGGTAGTCCTGTCTCAGCGGATGTAGGCGTGTCCTTTGGGTTTACAACTGAACAAGTTACTGAAGGGGCTCCTAAAACAAAGCTTCATGAGTTTTATGAAACCTATCGTAAGACTCCCAATGAGTTTCGTGCTAGTGAGTTACGTAATGGGTTGCGTAACTGTTTTGGCAAGTCTGCTGAAGACTTGCAGTTGACGCCCTCAATGCTGCCAACGAACCAGCAAAAGCTTGTAGATGCCGTACGTACCTGTACTCAAGAGCGTTTCCCATTTATTGTTGTACAGGATGTTTCTTTGTTGGGACCATTACGTTTACCTGAGGAGATTCAGGCCAGTATTGATGAACAGTTTGCAGCTCAGCAAGCGGCTCAAACGGCTGAGTTTAATCGTCGTAAGGTAGAGGCTGAAGCGGAGGCCAATGTGGCTCGTGCAAAGGGTGAATCCCAGGTACTTATTGAGGAGGCAAAAGCGGAGGCGGAAGCGAATCGTTTACGGGCTGGTTCAGTCACCCCCCAGCTATTGGAATTAGAGCGCCTACGTAACGAGCGGGCCCGTGTGCAGAAGTGGAATGGCCAGCAGGCCCCTGTGGTTCAGACTCCCAATGTGCAGCTAGGGGCTGCGCCCGCAGCTGACGGTCAATAACCTGTGTGAACAGAGATATTTTCAACCGAGATTGCCTACCGACGACACTGATAAATGGAGCATCAACTTTAGCCAGGAAATTTTAGCGAGGTGGAGAATCGGGCGTCAGGATCTGGCACCACACTGGCTCCCGATTCCTGATGCCTGACCACTTTTGCTAGGGAGATCAGTTGAGTTTTACGCCAATGGGCATCTGCTTTGCGATTGGTGCGAAATTCTAGGACCTGTAAGGGTGGATAGTTGTTAATGGCAAGATTTTTGATGTATTGAATCAGCTGTTCCCAAGTATTGATAAGCGTGTGCTGAACGCCATAGGCACAACACAGGTTTGCGATATCAACTGTTTGGGGGGCGGCGAAGTACTGCTCAAAGGGAGGTTCAAAATCGGCAATGGGGAGCATTTCAAAGATGCCTCCGCCTTGATTATTAATCAGGATAACGGTGAGCGATCCGTTTATGTGGCGAGCGTTTAACAGGCCGTTAGTGTCGTGGAGAAAGGCGAGATCGCCAGTGAGTAAGAGACTATTTTGGTTGTTATGGGCAATACCCATGGCAGTGGATAGGGTACCGTCGATGCCATTTGCCCCGCGGCTAAAGTAGGGTTGAATATGGCGATCGTTGGGTTGCCAAAAGGATTCCATATCGCGGATAGGCATGCTATTGGCGATGATCAGGGGTGTCCCTTCTGGCAGATACTGGGATAGTATCCAGGAGATTTTTCCTTCAAAGGGCGTTTGAATTGTTTGGAGTGTTTGAGAGATATGTTGTTCGAGGGTGCGATCGCAATTAATCCATGTTTGACAATATTGGTTAGTTTGGCTGTCACACTTTTCAGCGTACTTCGCCGTAGCAATTAATTCTCCTAAACACTCTACTGAAATTTCCAGCCGTTGGGTTCTACCGTGAAGAGGATCCACATTTAGGGCATAAGGCGATACCTGATAAGTGTAAGGCTGTTGTTGCCGTAGCCATTGACGTAACACTTTACTGGTTGGCAAGGGGCCTAGCTGGATAACTTTTTCAGGGATTAGCTTCTCCCCATGATGGCGCAACAAAGTATCATAAGTACTAACCAGGTAAGGATTTAGGGATTGGTAGTTACGCAGGGGAGAAAGACTCTCTGCAAGCACTGGCCAACCGAGTGTCTGAGATAACTGAGCAACGGCACGGCAGTAGGCTTCAGGATTTTGTGGCAGTGCTGGTCCAGCAACAATGATGCCCCGATTGTTGTTAACCCAACTGTCTAACAATGTTTTGGGAAGAACATTGGTCGTAACCTGTCCCAGGATAGGAGGTGAAACAGCTTCAAAAAAGCTGTTTTCCTCAATATTGAGGTCTAGGGCTTCACTTAAGGGGGCAAGGGGATTTTGAAAGGGACAGTTGAGCTGGATTGGACCTGGAATAGGGCATAACACCTTCACCCACGTTTGAACTATGGTTTGCCGAGCATAGTTCAGGAGACCGATGTTGGGGATAGCCATTTCGGTATAGCTATTAACAAAATCACCAAATAATTTTTGCTGATCAATAGTTTGCCCTGATGCACAGGCACGCATTTCTGGAGGGCGATCGGCAGTCAACAGGATTAAAGGAACATGACTTTCTTTGGCTTCAATTACGGCAGGATAAAAGTTCGCGCTGGCTGTTCCTGATGTACATACGAGGGCCACAGGTTGGTGCGATCTCTTAGCATGGCCCAGGGCAAAGAAGGATGCCGAACGCTCGTCTAGAATTGGCAGAGTTTCGATTTTAGGATGGCGAACCAATGCGACGGTCAGTGGTGTAGAGCGAGAGCCTGGACAAATAATCGCGGTGGTTAACCCAAGTCGACTAAGGGTTTCTACAATGACCGATGCCCACAGGGTGTTTGTATTACGATAGTCTAATGTATTCACACCAAAGCCCCTAGCAGTGCTTGTAATTTAAGCTTAACTTCGGCTAGTTCACTACGCGGACTTGACTGTGAAACAATTCCAGCTCCTGCAAATAGTCTTGCCTGGCGACCTTGAATTAAAGCAGAACGAATACCCACAACAAATTCACTGTTGCCTTTTGCATCAATCCAGCCAATGGGAGATGCATAAAGCCCTCGATCAAAGGATTCTGTTGTCTTGAGTAGTTGACTGGCACTAGGTCTAGGTAACCCGGCTACAGCAGGAGTAGGATGTAGTGTTTTAACTAAAGTTAGGGGTTTAATATTATGGGGGAGAGATGCCTGGATGGGAGTGTGTAAATGTTGAATGTTGGCTAAGCGGAGTATTTCTGGAGAGACTGCAAACTGAGGATTCAGGCCTAATTTGATTAGTTGCTCTATAATAAATTCGACAACAACCTGATGTTCATAACGCTCCTTCGGGTTGTTGAGCAATTGTTCAGCGATGAGCTGATCACTGTTAAGAGTGTCTCCTCGAGGTGCAGAACCTGCTAGGGCATCAGTTGTCAGCTGTTTACCGTTCACTGATGTCGTGATACTCAATAATCTTTCTGGGCTGGCACCTATAAAAACGGGCCCTTCGCCGTTGCTGAATGAAAAGATGCAGCAATCACTATAGGCTATACCTAAGGTTTTCAGAGAGGCTGGGATATTAAAAGGACTGGCTGATAATACATCTAAAGCATCAGCAAGGACTACTTTGTGGAGCGTAGATCGTTTCAGGGCAGGGAGTACACTGCCCACCATCTGTTCGAAGTTGCCTACATCTCTGATCACCTTTGGGGTTTGTAAGGTCCTAGAGGACGTTGTGAAGGTTGTATGGGAAGTCTTTTCTGCTGCTGTTTCAATTGCCTGGATCTGTTGTCTAATGTCATCAACTACACGAGTGATATTGACAGCATCGTCGATGAGATAGTTTAAGCTGGCGGTTGTTTGTCCATTACGCTGAAGAATTTGTATCTGTGGAACGAATACCTGAGCTGGATCAAAGAGACCATGGGCTTGCTCAAAAAAGGTAAATCCACAAAGGAAATAGGGTTGAATAATCGGCCCACTCTGGTTTGATGAAAGAATGCGACGTTTCCAGACGTCTACAAACTGTTGCATACGCTCAAACCGATCAGGCCCAGCAGCTTGCTGAGCAACAGTTATGCCTAATCCTAGAAGGGTATATTGAGGGGTGGAGTAGTAAAAATGTATTGGGTATGTTTTTTCTAGCTGTTGTAGAACTAGCCACGGTTCAATGGAGCTAATGGGAACTGTAAAGTTAGCTAGCTTCGCATGCTGACTATAGGTTGCTTGTCGCTGGCAATCTGACAAGAAGCCATAAATTTCTTTACACCTTTTGAATAGATCAGACTGATACGGCGCAACGGTCATAAATTAATATTGAACAGTGTAATTTTAAGGGAATGAAATATTTCTACAGGTAACATATTTTTAGGCGCATGGGCTAGCTTGCCAATTGACATGTAAAGAGTCATGAATCCTTGTGAGGAATACTAGCCAAGCATTGAATTTAGTGCTTCTACCCTAAGGGGAAACCTTTGTAGGCTTAGGTCTCTGGAAAACTTTGCGTTTCAATAGATTGCTTGTTGCTATGCATATCTCCAAAGGAGAGGCTGCACCAATAGCAGTTTGCTGCGCACATAGTTATAAGCAATAGCAAAACGTGCTACGTACATGAAGATAGGGATGCAGCTCAATAATCAATGACTCTCGTTTCTAGGCAATGGGAATTTCATCTTTTGGTCGGCCAAGAGATGCTGGAAGAGAGTTGAGATGTTAAAGCATACTCCTTTTCTTAGAAAAGTGCTTAGCAGGTAAGAAAATCAGAGCTTTGGTAAGAGTCTCGACTGATCCTTAAGACTCTCGGTGTTAGCTTCTAATGCAAGATTAGTAATGGTTGCCGGATTTGCGATGGTGAACAGCCGTCTTAGCATTGTTGTCGAGGACCTGGCCGCTATCAATTGTGGCATAGACAACCCAGTGGTCTCCACAGTCCATACGATGTTTGACGGTACATTCTAGATACGCGATCGCATCTTTGAGAATGTAAGCGCCATTATCGGCAACTTCAATATCAATACCCTCAAAGCGGTTTTCACCGGGGGTGAAGGACTTGAGAAATTGTTTCATGGGACCTAGATGCTTGCCTTCACCCAAGATATTGAGCACAAAAGGATTGCCTGGATAGATCAATGTTTCGATGGCGCGCTCCTTGGCGACAGCAACGGTGAAACCAGGCGGTGTAAATGTCGCTTGGGCGACCCATGAAGCCAGCATGGCGCTGGCAACTTCACTTTGTTTAGCCGTCATGACACATAGGGAGCCGACTAACCTACCAACGGCCTTTTCAACGTTGCTGGCGGGGGTACGGGGTGCTTTTGCACGTTTTGCTTTTTTCAAAGCTTGGGCAAAGTCGGTACCCGCTTCTTCGCAATACTTGAGGGTGACTTCGTCCGGTTTAAATTTGACACGGATGGGATCAAAGCCAAAACTATAGCCGCCATCCCGTAATTTACTTTCGAGGAGGTCGATGGCTTCGCCACTCCAGCCGTAGGAGCCAAATACACCGGCTAGTTTATTTTTAGAGGCCGTGGAGAGCAGCAAACCCAGTGCTGTTTGAATTTGGGTCGGTGCATGACCACCGAGGGTGGGAGAACCAATGATAAACCCGGCACAGGTTTCGGCTGCGGTTTTGATGTCACTTTGGGGAGCCTGTTCAGCATTGATAGATTCAACTGCGACACCCGCCTTAGTGATGCCTCGGGCAATGGCTTGACCAATGGTGGCAGTGTTACCGTAGGCCGACGCATAAATTAAAGCAACACTAAGGGTTTGTTGCTTTTGCTGGGCACACCATTGTTGATACTGGTGGGTGAGTTCATGGATGCCATACTTCACCATGGGGCCATGACCAGCTCCATAAAGGTGGGCTGGAAACTCACTAAGCTTTTCCAGGGCGGTGGCAACCTGTTTAGCGTTAGGGGCCATCACTGTATCAAAGTAGTAACGACGATCGTTTAACAAATCTTCCCAGCGGAGATCGTAGGCGTCATCATTACAAATATGGGCGCTAAAAAATTTATCGGTATAAAGGGTGCAACTGGCAGGATCGTAGGTAGTCAGTCCGTCAGGCCAACGGGGGGTGGGCACTGGCATAAATTGCAGCTTATGGTCCTGACCGAGATCGAGAACCTCGTCGGCATTCTTGATAACAAATAAAGGGTTTTGTAAGGACAGCTCCGCTGCTTTGATGGCGATCGCACCTGGATTAGAACAAACAATTGTTACCTGGGGGGCTTCATTAACCAGGTGCTGTAAGGTTTCCAATCGGTTGGGATTAATGTGACCCAGGATAATGTAATCAAGTTGGTCGAGGGCAACGTGCGATCGCAACGCGTCTAAAAAGATAGTGGTAAATGAGCCCCCCGGAGGATCGATTAATGCGATTTGATCAGCATTAATCAAATAAGAGTTAGCCGTTGTTCCCTTTTCGAGTGCATACTCAATTTCAAAACGCAGTCGATTCCAACTGCGGGAGCGCAGGGCCAGTGTATTCGTTGCGATGGGCAATACCTGAACATCTCTCTGCTTGGTCTCGGTCATAGTACGCCTCGCTATCCCCAGTGATGAGTCTGAAGGACTAATCAACTCATCAGTAAATGATTCTTAATCTATCTTAAAGGTATCTACCACTCACCACTATTGATTCCTTTAATAGCAATCTGCCTTAAGTTACATGATAGTTATCATCTGCCCCTATAGAGCGACTCCATGAAGCGATCTCAAGCCATTAATCATCCTGAGTTGGGGCAGCAGCGTTTCTGGTACTGGCGAGGATGGCGTATTCGCTACACCTACATTCGCCCTAATGAACTGGAGGCCCAACAGCGGACGCCGATGCTATTGGTTCACGGCTTTGGGGCCAATTTGGAACAGTGGCGCTCCAATTTACAGCTATGGGGGCAACAGCGACCGATATACGCCCTGGACCTTCTGGGATTTGGTCATTCCCAGAAGGCGGCAGCGGTTTTAGGGGCCGAGGTGTGGCAGGAGCAAGTCTACGATTTTTGGCAAATGCTCATGGGGCAACCCGTAATTTTGATGGGACATTCCCTGGGAGCTTTGGTGGCTCTGACGGCAGCTGCTCGGCATCCAGACATGGTAGAGAGGCTGATTTTGCTCACACTACCGCTGGCCCGTCAGGAACTCGTATCTGGGTGGGCAGACCGTCTATCACGGGGCGTGGAGGGGATATTTTCAACGCCATTACTATTGCGTCCTTTATTTGCACTAGTGCGTCAGCCTTATTTTATTCGCTGGGTGCTCACTAACATTTATCAGCAGCCTGAGCGAGTAGATGATGAACTTGTGGAGATATTTACGCGACCTACCTTGGAACGCGGTGCAGCCCGTACACTTTGTTACTTAGTGAAATCTCGCACTAAAGCAGAGTTTAGTGATGTTACCGCTGATTTAATTCAGCAGGTAGCTGCTCCAATTCTCCTGCTATGGGGTTCGAAGGATAATATCTTACCGACGGCGTGGGCGAAGCAAATCCTGGCGGCAAATCCAGACATCAGCTATCGAGCCATTGATGATGTCGGCCACTGCTTGTATGACGAGGTGCCTGAAGTCCTTGATAGGACCATCCAGGCCTGGTTCAATCATTTGGCGGATGTGGAGGCTAATTAAAGCGGGAACGCAGGCCCCGTGCTCGGTCGGTTTTTCATATGCTGACGTTGGCGTAGTCGACGAATAGCGGCTGCTCGGCGTTGAATTGGCGATTTATTTTGATCCAACTCGATGACGTTTTCTTTGTTGGATACTTCTTGTGTCTTGGGTACGCGATTGAGGCAGAGTTCTAAATTGCTGTAGTGGGCATCTAATTGGAGGGCACGCTGCACTTCATCAATGCGTTTGAATCGCTCTGATAAGTCAGTGGTCAGCATTTTAGCCAGTAATCGTTCAAAGGATGTACTGATGTTGACAGAGCGCTGCCAGCTGATTTCTTGGGTATTGGGATCGATGTCAAATTCTAAAGGTGATTTACCTGTCAGTAGATATAAACAAGTAACACCTAGGGCATAAATATCGCTGCTATAGGTGGGACGTAGTGCCAATTGCTCAGGTGGAGCAAACCCCATGGTGCCCACAAAATGTGTCGTAGGACTCGCGGCATGGTCCCCAGGGTCATCATCATAATGAAGACATTCACGTACGGCCCCAAAGTCTAGCAGTACCAAACGATTGTCATCTCTACTGCGAATGATATTAGGGGGTTTGATATCCCGATGGATCACTCGATTTCGATGGATGTAGCGGATTGCTGGCAGCACTTCGATGAGGAACTGCTTAACGGCAGGTTCCTTTTGAGCACCGTTTTTGCGAACTTCGCGACTCAGGGTATCTCCATGCACATACTCTTGTACTAGAAAAAACTCCCCCTTAAAGGTGAAGTAATCCAGCAGCATTGGTAATTGAGAATGGCTGCCTAACCGTCCGAGAATTCTAGCCTCACGGCGAAATCGTTGCTTAGCTCGCTCTAGGGCAATGGGATGGCTGACTTTTGGAAATAGCTGTTTGATCACACAGAGTGGTGAACCTGGCAGCATGCGATCGCGCGCTAGATGGGTGACCCCAAAACCACCGCGCCCCAAAATGCGCACAACCTCATAACGCTCCCGAAAAAGCTGACCTGAATCACACAGCTTTTTACTAAGGCGAGGATCTTGACGACCTGGGGAATTGGATTCAGACATGAGCGAAATGAAGCGGACGATTACTAGCCGCGGTTAAGAAGGGCTCAATTGGATAAACCATGATGCTAGCAATAGTCTCTCATCAATTGAGTGTCCGCAGTCACGGTCATTGATAATAATTATTATGGCCTATTGGTTGAAGGATTGTAATCGGTGGGTTGGCTATCTACGTCAAAACTTAGCGGGTTTGCGTAGCTTTGGGTAACCAAAATTCAAATGTGCTGCCCCGATTGACTTCACTACTGACATAAATTTCGCCACCCTGTAGTTCGACTAGACGTTTGCAGATGGCGAGGCCAATACCGGTACCACCAGAACCACGACTGCGGGAGCGGTCGGCGCGCCAAAAACGTTCAAAAACATGGGGTAAATCAGCAGCAGCGATGCCTATGCCAGTATCCTGGACCGCGAGCCAAACCTGACTTTCATTTTGCCAGGTTTTGACAGTAATTTGCCCAATTTCGGTATATTTCAGAGCATTGCTCAGTAAATTAACGAGAACCTGTTCGGTACGGGCGGGGTCAGCTTCAACGGCGGGTAAATCAGGAGTCGTATCTACGACAATTTGCGGTTTGTCTGATGCTAGCTGCTGATCGAGGAAACGCTGGGTGACCTGCTCCGTCAGGGCTGTCAGATCGGTGGATTGTCGTTGAATGGGTAGATACCCTGCCTCTAGTTTCGAGAGTTCTTGTAAATCTTCGACGAGACGTTGCAGACGTTGGGTTTCACCCATGAGCTTTGCATAGGTTTTAGGGGTGGCAGGCAATTTTTGATCGCTCAGGGCTTCCAGGTAGCCCCGGAGGATGGTGAGCGGTGTCCGCAATTCATGGGATAAATCGCTGACTAAGTCCCGTCGCTGTTGCTCTACTTGTTCCAGTTCGCTAGCCATGCGGTTAAAGCTATGGCCAAGCTGATGGAGTTCTGGGATATCGGATGGAGGAACGCGGGCTGCCCAGTCTCCAGCGGCAAATCGTTGGGTAATTCCCTCCATCCGCGTCAGTGGACGAATAATACGTCGCGATAGCAAATAACTAATACCACCAGCGGCTCCTCCTCCTAAGAGAACTGACCAGACCATCCCCCGAGCCCAAGCATCGGTGAAACTTTCTAAAATTTGGCCGCGCACCTGCTGAATACGAATCCCCCGGCCTTCTAAACGCTCAAGCGTCACCACAAAGTATCGGGGAGTGGACAGACGGCTGACACCGGCCAAAGCGATGATTGCAACTGCCATGACAATCAGGTGGGACAGCAGCAATCTGGTGCGTAAGCTAATGTTTGTTGGGACTTTGGCCATGGACTAAAGGCTATGGGGAATTTTGGGTTTTGAATTTTGAATTGAGCCTTGAACTCAAAACTTAAAATTCAAAATTAAGAACGTTGATGGTTATCTTCAAACCGGTAACCGACACCGACAACGGTTTTGATGAATGTAGGCTGAGCCGGGTTCGGTTCAATTTTTTTACGGAGACGGGCAATGTGGGTATCGACTACCCGCTCATCGCCAAAAAAATTGTCTCCCCAGAGCTTTTCGATGAGTTGTGATCGGTTCCAAACGCGACCAGGGTAGCTCAAAAATGTGGCGAGCAAGTCAAACTCTAGCGGTGTGAGGTCAAGGGCAATGGAGTCTGAAGTTTGCTCTGAATCTTGGTACAGTGCAGAGCGCTGATCAAAGTCAATGGCAAAGTGGGCGGTTCGATAGGTGTGGCTGGCAGGTGCCCCACGCAGACTACGGCGTAATAAGGCTCTTACCCGCGCAACTAACTCGCGGGGACTAAAGGGTTTGACCATGTAGTCATCGGCTCCGGTGGATAGGCCGATGATGCGATCCAACTCTTCCCCTTTGGCTGTCAACATTAAGATGTAGGGATCTTTGGTGCCAGGTGTTTGACGGATGCGGGCGCATACTTCTAGGCCGTCTAATCCGGGAATCATTAAATCCAAGATGATTAGGTCTGGTTGAAAAATAGGGAAACGTTCAAGGGCCGCTGTGCCGCTGCTACAGATTTCGGTGGTGAAGCTCTCATTGGTTAAGTACAGCTGAATCAGGTCAGCTATGTCAGTTTCGTCTTCAACGATTAGAACGTTCATGGGGTAATCGATGGAGCCATCAATGATATTAGGATTCTACAAATGGATGCTGAACAAAGAAGAAAAGGGCTTGCGAAAACGTAAACAATAGGCCACTATTCAATAGCTTTAATACCCCCTTGCCCCTCTGAGCCCAAGGAAATTATGGGGGTAAGCTAAGGCCTAATGATTGCATCATAGATGCGTTGTGAATAGTTGTTTATTAGGGCACTTGTCCTGTTGGTTAACTTTGTGGAGGCGTAGAGCATGAGTCTAGCGTCGGCGTTTACTCTAAGTCGCCTATCGGCTGATTTGACTTACGATTTAAGTCGCTCACCGGAGGTCCCTGAAGCAGTTGCGATACAGTGTGCTGTTAGCCGAGGCAAGCTTATGGTGCTGGTGGAAAGCCCTAATGTGGACACAGTGCCTGTCAACTATGTCTTTGCGGAGGTAGAAACCTCGATCCGCCATCGGTTGGAGATTGATGGGTTGCCTGTTGAAGCAGAGCATCTGGGTGCAACGGGAGACCCCATTCCAATTAAAGTCTATTTAAAGCAGCCATTTATGGCGAAACCCATTGCGGTGCATCGGTTTAATTGGCTCTTGCAAGATAGTTCAGGTCCCATATTGTTGGATGATGTGGTGCTTGACGATCAGGTGTTTGAACCTTTGTTGAACAATCAGCCGGAAATAGCTTCTGAGAGCCTGTTTGAGGAGGATGACGGAGAGGATGAGGCAACGGGTGATCTATCAGAGGAAGAGTTTTTATCTGGAGAAGAATTATTATTTGGTGAAGAACTGCCCCCCATGGAGGGGGACCTGCCGGTCGATGAGCCATCAGTCGATGAACTCTTAAATTTGGATGGGTTTTACGAGAAGTCTCCAGAAGATATCTCAGAGGATGTGGGAGAAGCGGCGTCAGTCGCTGTGAATGAAACACCTGAGACTGTTGCGGATGCGCCTGCGATGAGTCGTGGTTTGATGGCGGCGGGTATTGGCATGGCAGCTGTATTTGGCGCTTTGGGGTACGGGTTAAGTCGACCCTGTGTGATGGCTGGATGCGATCGCATCCAGCAAGCCCAAGCCTTAGGAGATGCTGCCTTAATCGCTTTGCAGGATCAGCCGACTCCGCAAACTGTACTGGATATGGGGGACCAGCTGAATACCGCTGTGAATACCCTCAAGCCAATTCCCCCATGGTCAAGGCATCATGCCAGTGCGCAAGCGTTATTGGATGACTATCAGGGTGAGGCTGACCTGCTTAATGCAGTGGCTGCCGCCCAGGAAAATGCCCTGACCGCTGCCAAGGAAAGTCAAAATCCACCCCACCCCATTGCCCATTGGGAAAGCATTGCAGAACGCTGGCGTGCAACCATTGCCCAGCTAGAGGAGATTCCTGCCGGAAGCCCTATCTATGAGGTGTTTGTTTCACCAAAGTTGCAGGAATACCGCAATAACTTAACTACGATTGAAGGACGGGTGACGTCGGAGCAGCAGGCAGAAGAAAACTTGAATCAGGCACAGCTGACGGCCTCTTTAGCTAAGGACCAAGCGGAAATTGCCAATACAATGTCTGCTTGGAAAACGGCGTTAGACTCTTGGAATAAATCTGTTAAACAACTAAAACAGATTCCCAGAGGCACCATGGCCCATGGGGAGGCGAATGAGCTGTTAACTAATTATGAGACTGATTTAGCCAAGGTGCGTACCCGCTATCAACAGGAGCAGGCTGCCGACCAGTTTTACAACGAAGCTGTGCGCTATGCAGCTACGGCCCGTCAATATGAATCAGAGGAACAGTGGACCCTCGCTATGCTGGGCTGGCGCGATGCGATTACCCAGGTTAAGGGGGTGCCGGTGGGCACGTCACGCTATGCCGATGGTCAGACCCTTTTAAAAAACTATGAACCGGCGCTGTCTCAGGCTCAGGAAAATCTGCGTTTAGCCCTTCGATTCGATAAGGCTAAAGAGGATTTCTCTAGTATTTGTAAGCCCACGTTTTGTCAGTTTGGGATGAAGCGGGGGGCAGTACAGCTCAAATTAGCCAAAGATTATGATGCATTGGCAGATTTCTCCATTGCCGATCCGAATAATCGTGTGAGTGTACCGGCCTCTGATCAGATGATTGTTGAAGTCAACCAGCTGTTGCAAGAGGTGATCAATATTGGCAAGCGCACCCAGCTACCGATTGAACTGTATGGTGCCGACGGCGGTTTTATCGCTCGGTTTAGCCCTGAGTTAGAAGGCTATGTCAAAACGTTAGTGGTGAAATAAGACTTACACTGCTTCATCTAACCAGGGTGTTTCCAGGGGTAACACCTGAGCCTGTTCTGAAGGCATCGCTTGACGGAAGGACTGATAATAATCCTTGCAAGACTCTTCAAAGGCAGTGCGCAGGGTAACCAGGGGCTGCTCGTCATGGTCGACCCGCAGATCAAGATGAGGGTAGCGGTCTCGATCTATAACGTACATTGCCGCAAATTGTCGTCACCTGAGTATACCCGTTGCCGAGCAAGTACAGATTGATGCCATGATCAATCATCTCCTTAGCGTTCAGATCCTTCATGAACAATTTATTGCTGCAGATGTGCCTAAAATTGCCCAGGAGCGAGCCCGCACTCTGGGTTGGCAAGTAGCAACAGTCACAGCTTAGGATGCATAGATAAATAATGACCTATCGGTTTCAGTTTCAAGTCATTTGGGATAATTGGGATTTGTTATTGGCAGGAGTGGGCCTCACCCTGCAGCTGTCAGCTTTGGCCATTGTTTTAGGGTTAATGATAGGGATAGTTGGTGCCCTTTGCCGTACCTCTGACAATCGTTATTTTGGTATGTTAGCAGCTGCCTATGTGGAGACCATTCGCAATACGCCCTTCCTGGTGCAACTGCTGTTTATTTTCTTTGGTATTTCTAGCTTGGGGCCACGGTTGGGCAGCAGTCAGGCCGCTTTGCTGGCGCTTACCATTAATTTTGGAGCCTACTCCACCGAGATCATTCGATCCGGCATTCAGTCCATTGAGCAAAGCCAGATTGAGGCAGGTATGTCCCTTGGGTTAAACAGATGGCAGATTTTTCGTCTGGTGATCCTTAAGCCCGCCATTGCCAATATTTACCCGGCACTCACCAGCCAAATGGTGTTGCTATTGCTACTAACTAGTGTAGTGTCGCAAATTTCAGCTAAAGAGCTCACGTTTATGGGAAATTTTTTGCGATCGCGCACCTTCCGAGACTTTGAAGTATACTTTGCCCTGGCTCTGATTTATGTAGTGCTGGCCCTCAGCTTTAAACTCGTCGCTCAGCTCTGTCACCGTCGCCTTTTCACCTTCACCCGCTACATTTGAGGGATTACATGAGAGATTTTAGTCACCTAGATATTGTCTTTGCTCTATTATGGGCCGCCCGCTGGACGTTGCTGTTATCCACCATTGCGTTTATTTGTGGAGGCGTAGCTGGTTTCCTCCTTATGCTGATGAGAATCTCTCCATTTCGCCCTCTTAAGGGCATCAGCTGGGTCTATCTAGAAATTGTTCAGGGCACACCCCTGCTCATTCAATTTTTACTGGCGTTCTTTGGCATCAGCATCTTGGGCATTGACATTAGTCCTTGGATGTCTGCAACGCTTGCCCTAACTACCTTTACCAGTGCCTTCCTGGGAGACATCTGGCGCGGCTCGGTGGAGTCGATTCCCTCTGGCCAGTGGGAGGCATCCAAGGCATTAAGTATGAATTACTGTCAACAGTTAGGGTTAGTGATTTTGCCCCAGGCTGTCCGTCGCTCCATTGCTCCCACTGTAGGTTTTCTAGCACAGGTGATCAAAGGAACCTCTCTCGCTTCTGCCATTGGCTTTGTTGAACTGGCCCGTTCAGCTACCAATATTATAAATGTGACCTTCGAACCCTTTTTTGTATATTTGGTTACTGCCATTGTTTACTTCGGCATTTGTTTTCCAATTTCTGTTGCCAGCCGAAAACTAGAGAAATCCTTAGCATACTGAGATAAAAAAGTAACCCAGGATACAGTGATTGCTATTCAGCCTGCTACGGTGGGCCTATCGTACATTCCTTAGCCCCATAAGGATTTGAGTGAGGATTCTTTAATCATGGGTTTTTCTATCCCAAGACGGTGGCTGCAAACCATCTCCATTGCAGTGATCGCCTGTGTGTTTTCGTTGGTTGCTGTAGCCTGTGCTGGTGGTGGTAACTCCCCCAGTGTGACAGCTCAGGACGATGCTGCTGTTGTTTCCAGTCTGGACCGCATCATTGAAGCAGGGACAATTAAAATTGCGGTACCCCAAGATTTTGCCCCCTTTGGTTCTGTGGATGCTAGCGGTAATCTGGAAGGCTATGACATCGATGTGGCCAACTTGATTGCTGAAGATTTGGGCGTTGAGCTAGAGCTGGTGCCAGTGACCAGTGATAACCGGATTCCCTTTTTACAAACAAATAAGGTGGATTTAGTAATCTCCAGTATGGGAGCTAATCCTGAGCGGGCTAAGTCTATTTTCTTCTCCATTCCCTATGCTCCATTTTTCTCTGGAATTTACGGCTCATCGGAGATTTCTGGTGTGGGTGAATTTGACGATTTAGGTGGTTATAAGGTCGGGGTGACCCAGGGGACTTTAGAGGATCTGGAACTGACCGATGCGGTGGGCGATGATGTACAGATAGAGCGCTTTGCTGACAACAGCCTGACAGCATCGTCCTTGATTTCTGGTCAGGTGGATATGATTGCCACAGGTAATGTGGTTGCATCTGAGCTATCAAAGAACAACCCCGACAAGACTATTGAGGGCAAATTTATCATCAAAGAATCCCCCGCTCACATCGGCCTACGTCGTGGTGAGGTTGACTTACTCCAATGGGTGAACACATTTGTCTATCACAAGCGTTTAGGTGGTCAATTAGATGACTTTTCCCAGAAATGGTTAGGAGAGCCGTTGCCTGCTTTACCTGCGTTCTAGGGAATTCATCGCTTTTGTAACAAGTCAGTCATAAAAACACCGGTTGCTGAGTACAGTATTCTTCAGCAACCGGTATTTTCTTGATGTTGTTGTATGGAAAAATCCGAAATATAATTCTGAAGGTCTGTAGATAACAATGGCTCTTCAGGTGATCGTAACTATGCTTAGTAGACCTAACATGCCTGTGCATTGGATGCGGCGAGGGGTGATAGTGACAGTGGTTGCGATCGCAACCATTCTATTCTCTCATCTTAGTGTGTTACCATCCTGGGCTCAAACGGGGTATCCCACAGCCAGCGATCCATACCTCAACGACTATGCTCAATTGATGCGCCCAGAGGATGCGATCAGCATTCGGCAATCGTTGGCAAACCTGGAGGCTAACCATGGCATTGAAGCTACGGTTGTTACCCTTAATTCAATTCAGGACTATGGGACTGGGGACAGTACGATTGAGTCGTTTGCTACCAACTTATTTAATACCTGGGGCATTGGTGATGCCGAAAAGAATAATGGCATTCTGACGTTGGTGGCTGTGAATGATCGAAAAGTAAGGATAGAAGTGGGTTCTGGCTACGGCACGTCTCTGGACTCTGCAATGAAGTCAGTGATTGATGAGTACATGGTGCCGCGCTTTAAGCAAGACGACTACAGTGGTGGAATTTTGCAGGGGACTGAAGCAATTATCCGGCGTGTAACTCAGCCTGAGGAGACAACAACAACATCATCACCAGCGGCAGCATCTCGGTCAAGTAGCCCTGTCGTCAGCCGTGACACTGCGC
Source organism: Leptothoe sp. LEGE 181152 (assembly GCF_032906605.1). NCBI lineage: Bacteria > Bacillati > Cyanobacteriota > Cyanophyceae > Nodosilineales > Cymatolegaceae > Leptothoe > Leptothoe sp. LEGE 181152. The sequence continues at coordinate 17,609 of NZ_JASATU010000049.1, read as the reverse complement.
CTTCTTACGATGGCCATGGCAATCATAAGAACTGGTTAGTGGGGGGTGGTCTGACTGGTTTGGGTGGTGTTGGTTTGATAATGAGGCAATTTTTACGCTACCGTCGTCGTCGTTGTCCGGACTGTGGTGCTGATATGGTGCGTCTGGATGAGAACAGTGACAATCAGTATTTGGATCAAGGGCAAAATGTGGAGGAACAACTAGGTTCTGTTGATTATGATGTTTGGCAATGCCCTAGCTGTCAAAGCCATAATATTAATCGCTATGGTAGTTTGTTGTCTCAGTATAAAACCTGTAGAGGGTGTCATTACAAAACTCTTTTATCTAGGCGAGATATAATTCGCCCAGCCACTTATTCCTCTTCAGGAACTGCTCGGGTAACTGAGACATGTCAGCATTGTTCTTATGAGAATACCTACACAGTGACGATTCCCAGAAAGCAAAAGTCAAGTAGCAGTAGCTCGTTTGGAGGAGGTTCTTCTTCAGGAGGAGGGGGAGGTCGTTCTTCAGGGGGTGGAGCCAGTGGGAGCTGGTAATCACCAGTAGGAGCTGGTAATAAAACGTCGCAAGTTGCCTAAAACAGGTTTGTATGGTCCAAGTTGGCTTTATTAAAGCTTTATCAATATTGGAGCATTTATGAAATCAGTCTTGTGGACTGGCATCATGTAAGCCTCAAGCTTCAAAATGGTAGTGAAAATACTGAATTAATGTAAACTTTTTCGATTTTTATATCCGTAATATATGGGCAAAATTAATTGCGTAAAGCTTTACTCCAGTAAGATTTTTAACAATACATAGCGCTCAGTTCATACACCCTGCCTCATTAGTTTCCTGCTGATCTTTGTATAGAGTTGATAACAATCAAATTTTGACTCAAGGAATAGGTTTATGAGACCAATACGCCAGGGAGATGTCATTCTATTGCCAACCTCACATGTTCTTGGTGATGAACTGCCCCATCTTACCTTGCTAGAAGGCATGTCTACGGGGCATTCACATCGCATCAGTAAAGGCATTGCTACTTTATTTTCCCACCAGGGGGAACTTTATCTCAAGGTCCGCTCTAAGGTGGCGATTTTGTCCCATGATGAACATCGGCCCTTAAAAGTTCACTACGGTAATTGGAAGATATATGTTCAAAGGGAGTATGTCCCACGCAAAAATGGTGCCTTTTCATCCCAACTCAACCAAGAGTTTATTACTGAAGAAAATGCCGATCAAGAATTTCTAAAGAAAATTGTTGATAGTGTGAGAGCTAGCTCTAAGCAGCAATTGATGGCTGATGTGCTGGGATATAGAGACAAGCAATATAGCACTAGAGATGTTAATACATCTTCAGCAGTTACACCCTCTTCCCAAACGACATCCAAACGTCAACGTAAAACTACCTCAAAGAAAGCTGGAAAGCGAAAATCTTTAAGTAATTGGAAGTATGTGGTCGATTAATCCCTGTTCTGAGTGTAGATAAAACGCACATTTTAGAGGGCAGCAGATGTTTTGGAAACAACCGACTCACCTAACATCAGAACAACTTAAGAAGGCATCACAGATAGAGAAAAAATGGGAATCCCATATCTTTCCCGAAAAAGCGATTGATCCAAAACATGCAACTGAGGCGATTACGACAGCCTATGCAGCTGTAGGCCTACCGTTACCTCAAGTTGTTTTTTGTGAGAGTCCTTATGCTGCCCTGGGACATATCCTTGAAAACCTGGTTGGAGACTTGGAGCAACAGCTGATTGAAAGAGTTGAAATATATCTCAATCAATGTGGCCCCGATCTAAATAGCCAACTTGCCCAGTTTTTGGTGCATAACTTAGGCATTTCATTAAGAAAACAGAGCAGTGAGACCTTAGGAAAACCACAAAGCGATCTCCTGAAAAAACTGCGGCAACCACTGATTGATCGGCCAGAACGCCGTTTGTCTGTGGACAAATTATCTTTAATCAAACAGAGGCTTTCTAATCCGCCCTTAAAACATTCTTTGACTGACTTAGTAGAAAAACAAATTGGGCGGCTTCATATGCAAATGGTGGCTTGCTTGGTGCGTAAACTACGCCATCGTATCAATGATAAGTCGGTATTTTCTCAGCTGAAACGGTTAGAGATCTTGTTACAACATCAACAATTTAGCCGCTTTGTGCATCGTTTGGGTAAGCAACTCAGCCAATATATTGCTTACGATCAGTGTATTTATCCAGAGCTATGGGCGGTTCAGGCAGTTTGGTGGGACTTTTGTATCAATATACTAAATTGTAAATACGACTCTGAGAAATGGTCTGCTTTTCACGGTTTAACCACCCGTTGTGGTTGGGTTTTACCTTATGAAAAAGTTTGCTTTGTTTGTAGTCGTCCTATTAAGCTCTCCTTTGATGTAAATGAGCGTCTTCATGGAGAAGGAGAGTTTTCTGTTTTATATGAAGATGGGTATGGTCTTTACTTTCACCATGGGGTCGCTCTGCCTAAAAAATATGGACAGGTTAAACCTGAAAACTGGGTTGCAGAATGGGTATTGAATGAAAACAATGCTGAACTACGGCGAATTTTAATTCAGGGTATTGGGTACGAGCGTATTTGTAAGGAACTAAATGCTTCGGAGGTGGATTCCTGGCAAGAGTATACCCTACTTAAATTAAACGAGTTGGTTGATGATATTGATGGTCAATCTATTTCTTTATTGAAGATGATTTGCCCCAGTACTAACTTTATTCATACTATTCGTGTGCCTCCTAACTTACAGTCGGCAAGGGAAGCGATTCGGTGGGTGAATTGGGGAATTTATCCTGAACAGTTTGCACAACAGTCTTAATAATCCGGTAAAGCGCAGGTATGTGGATGATCCAGGCCACTGATGTTATGCGAGTCATCGGAATTATTTGGGAGAACCAGTGTGGTTACCGATTGCCCCCCTCTAGGTCCCAGGCTCTGCCTGGACCGATTTCCAGAGGCTCTGCCTCTAGTATTCGTGGCGGAGCCACCAGTAGAGCTGCCCAGGCAGAGCCTGGAGGCGAGTAAGCGCTTCGCGCTAAAAGAGTAAATATTATGTCCTGGCGGAAAAACAGACTGCCCGAAAACCGAAGCTGTTGAGACGGTTCCCAAGATTGGCCCTGCGGCGCTTAGTAGAGCGACAGTAACCTGGATTATAGTTCCAGGAACCACCCCGCAGTATGCGTAGAGATGAATCACCACCAGTAACCCAAGCGTTACCATTCGTCGGTGCTCCAGTATAGCTATCATGCCAGTGGTCCAGGCACCACTCCCACACGTTGCCGTGCATATCATAGAGACCAAATGCGTTTGCGATCGCAAAGCTGCCTACATCGCTTGTCTCCTGACGATACTTTTCTCGTGAAGCACTACCATAGCTATAACTCCAATAATAAGTGCTCCCATCATAGTTGGCTAACTCTGTAGTGATTGCTAGCCCAAAATGGAACGGTGTTGTGGTTTCAGCCCGACATGCATACTCCCATTGAGCTTCGCTGGGCAGCATATATTCTTTCTCTGTCTTTTTTGACAACCGCTTACAAAACTCCTCAGCATCCTGCCAAGACACGCATTCGACCGGTCGCTTTACTCCTTTGAAGTGTGCCGGGTCGCTCTCTAAATCTCGCTCAACTTTTTTGAGTCTTGCCACCGCCTGCCATTGCTCCTGAGTGATCGCAAATTTCCCCATCCAAAACTCAGGCACTGTCACCTTATGTTGCGGGTACTCATATCCACTCGCACCTGGTTCTCCTTCGGCAGCTCCCATCATAAACGTGCCACTTGGGATGTGCACCATTTCTAACGTAATATCATTACCCAAGTCTTCGGCAAAGCATTCCGCCTTACTTTGTTTAGTTTCAATGACATTTCCTTTGTTATTTACTTTTACTATCTTGAAAGAAAATTTAGGATGCTTTAGCTTCTGTTGTTGTTGTTGATATTTTTGAGCCGATAAGTCTGATACAGGCTTCTTATTAGGTAGCGTAGACGATTCAACTGGTAGCTGTTTGTGAGGCTGTTGCTTCAACCAGTGGCCTAGAATCTTATTCTCCACCAACTGCACATCGTCATCTCGTAAATTGAGCAGTTGCTTAGATTCCTCTAATTCCTTGATAGCATCGTTATCAAGGGGATAGCCATAGTCCTTTTCTGCTTTTAAGCAATCAGCGTATTTAGCTAAACTCTTAGTTTTTTCCCTGTAGGGCTTAAGAAATTCTTCTTGTATCGCTTCGGTAACTTCATTTGTCAAACCTAATTGTTCTTTCAACAAAGTCAAATTATGAAAAGCTGTAGGACGAATAACGTCTGCCAGTGTCCAATAATTACCGTTAAGGGCAAATTCATTCAATGTAATATTGCGTATATTTTTTATTTTGGTTTGTACCTGCTTGCGATAGCGCTGTGAGTTATCCAACTGCACTCTGGCAATAACAATCTCTTCTCCTTGCTTTGCGTTAAAAATTGTAGGCTCCATTGCCGGAGCTGCGGCTTTTACCTGGATTTGCACATAGCTATGCAAATCTCTGATACAGATTAGTTCTTGTCCGTCGGGAGCAGCACCACCAGTCTTTAAACCCTCCACTAAGTAGCGGGTATACACTGATAGGTCTTCACCTTCTTGCTCTAGAGCATATTTAGTCGATGTAGATGCTGTCAAGACGCACCAACCTTTTCCACCTAGCTGAGTTTCTACATCAATACTGCTATCATCCATGCCCAAAAAGCCCTTGGCAAAGGCTGCCCCAAAGCAACAGTCGAGGATGACTACCTTTCGTTGAGCCAAGGAATTACCAATAACACCTTTCACAAAGTCTGCTGAAACAGCAGTGCCCGGGTTGAGGGTGCCGCTTTCAAACAGCTGAGTCTGAGCCGTAGATAGGTAAAATTTACCGGTCATATCCTTGATGCCATGACCGGTAAAGTAAAAAAGCACTAGATCATTTTTGGATAGCTGGCCAAATACCTCACCAATGCGGGCCTGCATCGTCCCCACATCCGGATTAATCAGCGGTACTACTTCGTCAAAGCCGCCAATATCAGGATTTCTCAGTAGCACTTGCATCGTCTTCACACCATTGGCTGGACATCGCAGTGGCTTCAGCCCATTGCCATACTCCCCAACACCAATCAGCAATGCAATTTTCTTAGCCATTCACCCAGCAATTAGCAGCACCTTATAGTTCTTTCAGCCCTAAGTCAGTCAATCCCCCACTGTTTGATTAACTGTCCTTAAGTTTCTGCGCTGCTGCAACCAGTTTTTCGAGCGTCTCCTCGAAATTATCTGGACGGATGTTTTTAGCCTCAATATTCGTTTTCTTGCCGTCAACCTCCAGGGTGAACTCAATGGGCTTTCCTGGTAGTCGTTCATAGGCATCCTGACAAACCTGTTTAATCCCCTCAATGGTGATTTCTGCTGTAAGGACACTCCATAACCATTTAGCTCCCATGCCCCCATCGGGAACATCTGGGTCAGCTATCCGCTTAACGTCCTCCACCTCGTCTAGTGCCCGTAGCTCCTGAAATAATGTTTGGGTCAATACCTCTTGCTGTTCCTCGGGCATATCGCTATCAGCATCACGCCAGTCAATCACCAGCAAAATCGTATCAGTCATGGGGGGAGATATCATTGCCACCGCTGTATTCTAGCCAAACTAAAGGTATCTACTCAGATTTGTAGCATTGCCTTAATAGAGCAGCTATCCCCTCGCTATACTAGACCCAAACCAAGTTGCAATTTCTATGGTTACCAACCCCATACGCTGGACAGTTCGAGACCTCGACGTCATGCCCGACGACGGTGGTTGGAAACGTTATGAAATCATCAATGGAGAACTACTTGTGACCCGCGCTCCCCATATTCGTCATCAAAGCGCAGCGGGTAAAATACAGGTCCGATTAGAAGTCTGGTCAGAAGAAACTGGTTTGGGTAGCGCTTTCCAAACACCAGGTGTAATCTTTTCCCCTAACGATGCAGTCATTCCAGATGTGGTGTGGATCAGCAAAGAACGTTTAGTCAATGGTATTGACGAAGCTGGTCATCTAGTGATCACTCCAGAGCTGATGGTAGAAATTTTGTCCCCTGGCGAACGCAATGAACAACGTGACAAAGAGTTTAAACTGAAGCTTTACTCACTGTATGGAGTGCAAGAATACTGGATTGTAAACTGGCAACTCCAGACGATGGAAGTTTATCGCCGCAGTGATGCCCAGCTGGAGTTAGTTGGGACTTTATTGTCGAAAGATAGTTTGCAATCGCCGATTTTGCCTGGTTTTTTGATGCCCATGGAAAGAGTTTTTGTGTGATGTCGGAGATGTAGTGCCGCTGACTTCGGCTTTGCTCAGCCAGCTAGGTTCATTACGACTGAGTAAAACCGAATTGAAAGAACTAAAAGTTGCTCAAGAGAAGTGAGCGAAGTCGAGAGGGGTGAGCGAAGTCGAACCCCAACTCTAATCCTCGCCAAAATCAATCGCCTCAATCATCTCTGGCGGCGGCTGCCAGCGATACTTGCTAAGGTTGATCTTGTTGCCCTCAAACTCAATCCCTTCTTCCTCCAGTAATATCCGCTGTAGGTCGTCTGAGCCATCGCGAAAGGCAGATGTGGAAATCTCTCCCTTTGCATTGATGACCCGCTGCCATGGGATTTCATCTTCAGGCGCTACCTTATAAAGTGCATAGCCGACTACCCGAGGTTTGCCCATAAGCCCTGCTAGCTCGGCCACCTGACCGTAGGTGGCGACTTTGCCTGCGGGAATTTGGCGCACCACTGCATAGATTAGATCGTAACTATTAGCCATATGTTACCCTCGCTTTGGTAACGTGCATGTAGCCCCATCAGCACCGGAAGTTGTATCAAAACAGTGGGGACAGGCTAGTAAAACCAGGGATCGAGCAGCAACCGGGACGTTCTGGGTATGATCATATATGGGGCCATCATCTACAAATCCGGTGGGATTTTTGGTGTCTAGGATAACCCGCCATTCTTTGCGATCGACTGATGGTGGTAGGGAGAACTCTTGAAACTCAGGATAGGCATTGAAAAAGACAAGAAAACTATCATCAATAATGCGCTGACCTTGCTTATCGGTGGTGAGAATTTCTTCTCCATTGAGAAAGATGCTGATGGCTTTGGAGCTACCATCGTGCCAGTCTTCCTCACTGATAATGCTGCCGTCAGGATTGAACCAACCGATATCAATGACGCCGGAGCCATGGATCTCGCGACCCAGGAACCATTGACGACGACAGAAGATAGGGTGCTGTTTTCGAAATGCAATCAGGCGTTGGGTAAAGTTTAGTAGCTCTTTGTTTTGGTGACGTAGATTCCAGTCAAACCAGGCGATCTCATTATCCTGGCAGTAGGTGTTGTTGTTGCCACGCTGGGTACGGCCCATCTCGTCACCCCCCAATATCATGGGTACTCCCTGGGAGAGAAAGAGCGTTGTTAGAAGATTCCGCTGCTGTTGCGATCGCAACGCCAAAATTTCCTCATTTTGAGTCTCACCTTCAACACCACAGTTCCAGGACCGGTTATAGCTCTCACCATCTCGATTACCTTCACCGTTAGACTCATTATGTTTTTCGTTGTAGCTCACCAGGTCTCGCAGGGTGAAGCCATCGTGGGCGGTAATAAAGTTGACGCTAGCATGGGGGAGTTTCCCATTCGCTTGATAGAGATCAGAACTGCCCGTAAACCGAAACGCAAACTCTCCCAGGCGACAATGATGGTCTCGCCAGAAGTCTCGCATGGTATCACGATATTTGCCGTTCCACTCAGACCAGAGTAATGGGAAATTACCGACCTGGTAACCGCCCTCACCCAGGTCCCAGGGTTCTGCAATCAGCTTTGTGGTGGACAACACCGGATCCTGGTGGATGATGTCAAAAAAGGCCGCGAGGCTATCGACTTCATACAGTTCGCGCGCCAGGGCTGACGCTAAGTCAAACCGAAAGCCATCTACGTGCATTTCCTGCACCCAGTAGCGCAAACTGTCCATGATCAGTTTGAGTACCTGGGGATGGCGGACATTGAGAGAGTTACCGCAGCCGGTAAAGTCCATATAGTGGCGAGGACTGCGCTCAACTAATCGATAGTAAGCTTCATTGTCGATACCCCGCAGAGACAGCGTTGGGCCAAAGTGATTGCCCTCGCCCGTGTGGTTATAGACCACATCTAAAATCACTTCAATGCCTGCCTGATGGAGGGCTTTGACCATTGCCTTAAACTCATTGACCTGGTCACCCGCATCCCCACCGGCACTATAGCTTGCAAAGGGAGCAAAGTAGTTAATGGAATCATAGCCCCAGTAGTTGTGGAGCCCCACAGTGACAAGGTGACTAGGGTGGGCATTGTAGTGATGGATTGGTAGGAGCTCTACCGCAGTAACCCCTAATGTTTTCAGGTGCTCAATGGCGGCAGGGTGACCTAACCCTGCATAGGTACCCTGTAGGTCTGGTGGAATGTTTGGATGCTGACGCGTAAACCCTTTGACATGCACTTCGTAGATAACTGTTTCATGCCAGGGTGTCTCAGGATGGCGATCATCCCCCCAATCAAAACTTTGATCCACCACGATACCCTTGGGCACGCATTGCATATCATCCAGCGTGGATTTCTCTAAGTCGCGATCGCTATTGGCAAAGTGCTCCATCGGATAACCAAAAATAGCGGGGCTAAATTGCATATCGCCGCTAATGGCCAGAGCATAGGGATCAAGCAGTAATTTATCAGCATTAAACCGTTTACCCTGTTTAGGTTTATAGGGACCATATACCCGATACCCGTAGCGCTGACCGGGGCCGACGTCTGGTAAATATCCATGCCATACGTGGTTTGTTACCTCTGGTAACGTTAGCCGACGCTCATTTCCATTAGCATCAAAGAGGCACAGCTCGATTGCTGAGGCATTTTCTGAGAAAACTGCAAAATTTGTTCCCTGACCGTCCCAGGTAGCTCCCAAGGGATGAGAACGACCGGGCCATAGTATTGCCGACATGGTGGATCACGCCAAAACTGTCTTATATAGTAAGCCCCCTGCGTTTTTCACCGCTACCTTAAACGCATAAGTCTTGACTTGAGAACATGATTCTGGCCCGATTATGTGGGGATGGCAGAGTGATTTTGCACGTAAGGAATGAAGGCGTAAGTGCCTATAGACCGCTTTGATGAGCTTTCTAGGAGAGACTCATTCATCAATTCCTAAAAATCTTCTCTTAAATGAATGCCCATGCCTTATTAAACTTTGAGCAATAAATTTTCTGGGTAAGCTATCTACAGGATGTGGCTAAATGATCAGGGGTGCCTGCGATTGAGTTGACGCCCAAATTGGTTAAGTCACTGGCTTATCTGGTTCTGATTGATTTGATTATGTCATTGAAATTGCTAAGCTTAGACTCATTTCAGGTGTAGACCGACACCTGGCACTACTCTGTAAATCCTGGATACAATGGGGAAACCACCAGGATTTTTTGTTCTTTTGTGACAAAAATCACATGGTACTTAAGGATTGATCACTCAATTTTTTTGGGAAATCGGGCCACAATATGTGAATTGATCTATACAAGAGTCGTGAAAATCGCTAAGTCAATGCCCAAAACTTGCACTAAACCGCTGAAACAACAGCCGTTTCAAACCTATCGTGATCCAAAAACTGGGCGTTGGTATGTGGTGCGGAAGCCGGTTTCTGTGAAATAAACGGAATCGGGGGCAATTTGGGTGCGACAATGACGGGGCAAATCGTTGCTAAGCCCCTCTATGCGTCAACCCTATCCTCCGATCGAGCCTTACCGCACCGGTCAGTTATCTGTCTCTTCAATCCATACCCTTTATTTTGAAGAAGTCGGAAATCCTCAGGGGAAACCGGTCGTGTTTTTGCACGGTGGACCAGGCGGCGGCACGGTTCCTATCTATCGACAGTTTTTTGACCCTGAACGTTGGCGCATAGTTCTGTTTGATCAGCGGGGCTGTGGTCAGAGTACACCCCACGCTGAGCTTACGGAGAATACCACCTGGGATTTAGTGGATGATATTGAAAGATTGCGATCGCATCTCGCCATCGATCAATGGACGGTCTTTGGTGGCAGTTGGGGCAGCACCCTGGCGTTGGCCTATGCTCAGCGCTATCCGCAGCAATGTGCAGGGCTAATTTTGCGGGGTATTTTTATGCTGCGCCCCCAGGAAATCCGATGGTTTTACCAGGAGGGAGCAAGTTATATTTTCCCTGATGCCTGGGAGCACTACCTTGCGCCCATTCCTGGAGAGGAGCGCCATGATCTGGTGGCAGCCTACTACAAACGTTTAACCAGCCCTAATCCTGACATTCGACAGCAGGCTGCCCGTGCCTGGGCTATTTGGGAAGCAAGTACCAGTTATTTAATTCAGAACCCCCAAGTTATTGAACGGTTTGGCAATGATGAATTTGCCGATGCCTTTGCCCGCATTGAGTGCCACTACTTTATCAATGGGGGCTTTTTCAACCCACCTGATCAGCTGCTGCAAAACGTCGCTAAAATTCGCCATATTCCAGCGGTGCTCGTACAAGGCCGTTATGACGTCGTTTGTCCCATGACGTCTGCTTGGGAGTTGCATCGTGCTTGGCCCGAAGCTGAATTAATCATTGTCCCGAATGCAGGCCATTCGGCTACAGAACCAGGCATTTTGAGTGCTTTGGTGGAGGCAACTGATAAATTTGTGCGGATGTAGAGATGTCTACACAACTGCTCATCCAAACAAGACTACAGCTACAGAAACCATTGTTATTACTAGGGCCAGACTAACAATGCGCTTGAATGCCATAGCCCGTCGATAGTGATTCAGGGTTGGTAATGGGTCATCTAAATAGCCGAAACGTTGATGAGTAGCCTCGCAGTGGTGAATCGTTTGATTGGCCCAAGGATCGACACTGTATAAGCAGGGTTTAAGCAAAGAGTCGAGTTCTCGATCTACCCACCCAGCCGCTTCTAGAAGCTGCCGGGCTCGGAAAAGGGTAGTTGGCGTAACAGTTGTAGCTTTAATTACATCGCTATTAACTATTGGATGATTTTTACTGCCTAACTGGTAAAAAGCAGCGCTAGGCAGAGGAAAAACTAAAATTCCGTTGATTTCCTCAGGAAACCATCCTTTACTTAATAAAAACTCTGCGACATCCAATTCTGTTTTCAGCGAGAGAACGGTCATTGACCATGGTGTGTAAGTGTTCTCACTGACGCTAACATAGGCTTATTTTGGGCTTCCATGCCTGTTCATTCGAATTACATAGGTTTCATCGAAGTGTCTGTAAAAACTGACGAGGCTTCATCGCCATTTCATAGCAATGGATTTCTGGAACTTCCCTCTACGCCAATTGTCGTAGGACTTTAGGTGCAATGGCATAGGTGAATTTTTCCCAGAAAATAATTTCGACATTGGAAAGTTTTTTAGGAAACAAGCAAAATTGGTGTGAAGGATTGGGTAATCGCCATGAATCGAACTGCTTAATTTTGTAACGGTAAGTACTGAATCAATTCTTTATTGACTATTCAAGCTTCCGTTATCACTCTGACTTTATTTCCTCTGAAGGATGGTTAGGCTACGGATAGCTTGGGATTAATAACGGCAGGGATAAGTTTAATTAATTATGGATAAGCAAAGTTGGTACGCACGGCAGCGAGCACGTTTAGCCTATCGACGTGGGTGTACGCTAGCACGACAGGACAATCATCAGAGTGCGATCGCAACCCTATCCAAAGCATTAAGTCATCATCCTGATGTGGCTGCGGTTTATATTACACGTGGCTTAAGTTATCGCGCGTTAGACCAGTTGGATAACGCCCAACAGGACTTTATTGCTGCAATTGAGTGTGCTGAGAATCCCGCAGTTGCTTATTTTGAATATGGTCAGCTTGCATATGCTCAAGGCAATATGGCCAATGCTCTGAGCAATTGGCAACAGGCAATTGCGGTGAATCCTAACTATGCCCGAGCCCACTATCAGGTGGGCGTCATTCAAAGTCAGGTAGAGGACTTTGATGCGGCGCTTGTCAGTTTTAACCGAGCTTTAGAACTCAACCCTAATGCAGCAGAGGCATATCTAAGGCGTGGCAACGTACGCCAACAGCTGAGCGATATGGAGGGTGCGATCTCTGATTGGCAACTGGCGGTCCTGAATGATCCATCTTTAACTGAATTGGTCCCACCCCCTGCAAAACCAGATGGTTTAGCCCCGATTAGAGATTTACTGCAGGATGCCTTACAGCCTGTCGAGGTTGATGTAAAACAACGGGGTAAAAACCTAGAAATCTTCCTCAAGCGACAGGTGGGTGAAGGTATTAGCTATTTTTCGCTACCCAATCAGATTCGTGACCTGTTGTTGCCCCTGGAACTCTCAGAAATCACTGAGTTTACCCTAATTGGCTATGTCGGTAAGGTCCGTGGACCTGAGTGGGAAAAAACCTATGATCTCTATAAGGATCAGCCCTGCCCCCCCAGTCACTGGTCAACAGCTTTAGCTGCCCTCATTACGTTTCCACCCCTTGGAGTAACGGCGTTACTCTATGCCTGGCAAGTTAGACAATTCTACCGTCAGGGACAATATCCCGATGCTCGTCGAGCTTCCAAAGCCGTGAGACAGCTATCGTTGGTTGGGACTGGTGCGATGTGTTTGCTGGCGTCACTGCCCCTAGGATATACAGCGATCAAGGCCATTCAAAACGAGCCTGCTCCACCTGTGAGAACAGCCCGAGCAATTGACTATGACGTTATTCAATAATAGATAAACCTCAATACTGTTCAATATCAGGGCCTGACTAAACGACCTACAGCTGATGAAGCTCAAATGATTAGCGAGGCATGGCGACCCTGGCGGGCTGTAGCTGCGAGGCTGCTATGGCATTTTTACTTGGGTGAACGCAAGCAATCGTATCCTGAATATTATCCAAAACTAATTTTGAGATACATCCGGAATCCACAATTGTTAAGGTGTTGCTGACTATAGCTCTCCCAGAGAATGTAGCTCTAACAAGCATGAATGGTTTTAATGTAGGCTTTTTTCGTTAAAACCATAAAGTTACTCAAAGAGGGTAGACATTCTTGTATTACATATGTAGTATAAGAAGTAAGACAGAAAGGCAGTCAGGTCGAATTGCTTTGGTCAAGTGCACTAGAGGCACTTTTTAATTGTCACACCAGAGGTTTAGATACCATGAAAAACTCTATGGAAACCATAGTCGTGAAAAGATATTTACAATTATTTGGCCATGTATCCATGGCGCTGGTGGTGCGGTGTCTAGAATCTAGTAACGTTCCCACGATTATGGGTGGCACTATGGCCAAAGCGATTTCTGGCGCTGGTTTAGATCGTTTTGCATTTAGCGAAATAGGCCATAGCTTGATTGGCGATGATCTCAATCGACCAGAACTAACAAGATATAGACGAAGCGGGGGATGCAGGCGCTTAGCCATGTTACCTACCTAACTCCAAAACCAGTCAGGTTTTTGGCCCCCGCTTCCCGAACCCGGAAGCGGGGGTCATTGTTTGTGGACTTTTTTACGAATTTCAGAGCTGTAAGGGCTTAACCATGACATTACGACCATATAAGTACGTATTGCCTACGTATCGACCCATCGTACTTTTTTCCAGAAACTACTTACCCATGGTGCGAATTAACCTAAAGCGAGCAACAGTTCTTTTAGTAACAGGCCGGGCAGAACCTGTAGACCTACTGGGGAAAACCTGGCAGATGCGATCGCCCAGTCTGACCCTTGAGATTCCTGAGCACCTTCGTCTGCGGGCTGGGGATAGCGAGCACATTTGGAAAACACCACCGGTTAACCGTCGCGAAGTTCTGCGGCGTGATGGCCATAGTTGCCAATATTGCGGTAGTAAGCGACAGCTCACGCTGGACCATGTGGTACCGCGATCGCAAGGTGGTGCTCACACGTGGGATAACGTGGTTACCGCGTGCGCCCCCTGCAATTCTCGCAAGGGTGCCCGTACCCCTGAGCTTGCCAATATGCCGCTCAAACAACAGCCTAAAGCGCCCATGCATCCAGTAGTTGCTTTTGCAGAGCAATTCTGGAAAGAACAAAAAAATTAACCCTATGCCGCCGTCGGCATGTGACTGACCCAACCATCCATGGAGATTGTCAGCCGTGTTGAAGCTGAACTATACCGATTACGGCTTATTTCTTGAACAAGTAACTGCATCGTTGGATGCGGTTGCTACCCAACGAGTTATGTTAGCAGTTCATGTTGGTGAACCCTTACATCTAGAACCCAGTCGAGCTTCCTTTTTACTGCCTGTTAAATTGCCTGGTATTAATCAGCTTGAGTATCTACTACGGCAAAATGTAACAGATGTCATTGATCTAGCAAGTGTTGATGACGAGTTTGTTGAAGTAAGCCTTAAGGGAACCTGGATTGCAAATAGTGCTAACGCTGAATCTGGCACTTTTATAACTGCCCTTACACCTGAAAGTGAAATGCTTATCTACGAACTGTGGCGAGTAACCCACCGACAGACGGCATATTTCATGTAGTTGTTGCATGGAGACTTAAAAATAGTCTTTTGCTGTGAAAATCAGTAAACGTTGTGCCACGTTGAGTAACACTTTGAGTCTCCCCCTTTGGTAAAAGTCCTTTTGTAAGGCCCCTTGCCAAAGGGGCTAGTAGGGCTTGTTAATCACTAATGTAAGGTGAGATCCCTCCTACATCTCCTTCATAGAAGGGAGGCTTTGAGCTGGGCTAAATTTGCTCTGTGTTGGGCATATGGGCTGTGAAACAACGGCTTACAGCGCCAGAAAATAATCGAGAAATATCGCTATACCTTGGAATTTCAAAATTCTACATTTTCCAATTCCACAGATTTCATACATCTAGTTTGTCGATCGCATAACTGTAAAAATCTGCTTTCCCACCAGGAGCATTACCATGTATTTTGTCTCACCATTTTTTCTCGCTTGGAGTCGTAAGTCATTTAAATATTGGCGATTTCCTCGGCGACAACAACCATCCAATTTCAGTGCATCTAATGAGAGAAACTTGACGGTGTCTACTGATAAACATCATGTTGACGCCGTAAGTGAAGTGCAAAAAGTAAAACGGCTTTATTTCCTTGAGCGTGGCCCCTTTGTGTAAAATTCGAGAAGATTCCAATAAGATTTTTTGTTATCTTGTTGATTTTTATTGAAAATCCTTAAAGGCGCTCAAACCCTTTTTGTACATGACTTCAAGAATCTCTCTAAAAATCTCTCGAAAACCCTTGACGTTGTGTAGCGTATTTTGTAGCATATAAATAACGCAGGAGTGCTACGAATTTAAGTCTCAAAGATAAGTGCTTAACACGTCATCAAGACTCAAACCAGAACCTTGAAAACTAAATATTTCCCTTTCTGGGGGTGTAACTCAGTGGTCTAGAGTGCCTGTCTGTCGAACAGGACGTCGCGAGTTCAAATCTCGTCACCCCCGTCCTGGACTCCACTGCAGCGTAACCTAAGTGGTTAAGGTGCTCGCCTCATAAGCGAGAATATGTGGGTTCGACTCCCACCGCTGCAACCAGAAGCAGAGATGGTGTAACGGCTAGCACCTCGGTCTCCAAACCCGATGATCTGAGTATCCTTCGGGAAGCCTGTCGTCTACGAATTCTAGTCTCTGCGGTTTAGGGTGGCGTAGGCAAATTGGTAAAGCCCCACGACTTTCACTCGTGTGTTTGCGGGTTCGACTCCCGTCGCCACTGCCAAGGGTCGGCTCCTATGGGCGCAGGTCAAGGTCTGTAAAACCGGAGTTCTTTAACACTGTGGGTTCGACTCCTACCCGACCCTCTTTGGAGAGATCGTCATTGGTAAAGCAAACTGCCTGCTAAGCAGTCGTGGGATAACAAATCTCACTATGGGTTCGACTCCCATTCTCTCCTCCAGAGAACGTGGTGCAATGGATAACACGTCGGTTTGCGGAACCGAAGATTGCAGATACCCTTCGGGAAGCCTTACGTCTACAAGTTCTGCCGTTCTCGTTGTTTTTCAATGAGTTTGAAAAACATATATTGAATCCCCTGGTAGCTCAGTCAGGTAAGAGCGCTTGTCTGAAAAACAAGAGGTCATCCGTTCAAATCGGATCTGGGGGGCTTGCACTCAATCATGGGTGCTCAATGGGGTGTAGTTCAATTGGCAGAGCGCCTGGTTGTTACCCAGGAAGTTGGAGGTTCGACTCCTCTCGCCCCAGCCATTGATTGTCGGGTGTGGCTGATCCCCGATTAAGTCAAGTTAAACATATTCCGCTAGTGACGAGGTTAATGACAGAATATGCTTCAAATCAGCAGTAACTATTGCCGAGTGGACGAATTAGCAAGTCGCCTGACTCTGAATCAGGAGGTTGTAGGTGCAAATCCTACCTCGGCATCCAGTCCCCTGTGGTGTAACTGGCAACATCTCGCACTTTGACTGCGAAGATTCTAGGTTCAAACCCTAGCGGGGGAATTGGAGAGATTTGATCATGCTTGGGTCGATTTAATTTCTCCATTTCTTGCTCCTGTAGCCCAACTGGAAGAGGCGGCTGATTCAAAACCAGCTTACGTGTGGGTTCGACTCCCATCAGGAGTACCAAATCCTACCATCCCGACAATTTGCCCTTGTGATGCAACTGGTAGACATGCCGTGCTTAGAACGCGGTTGTTGTGGGTTCGACTCCCACCAAGGGTACCAAATCGGGATGTAATTCAGTGGTCAGAAGCCTTGTTTTGGGGACAAGGAGCCGCAGGTACTCTTCGAGAAGCCTGGCGTCTACAAATCCTGCCATCCTGACCATTTGCCCTTGTGACGGAACCGGTATACGTGCTGGCTTCAGAGGCCAGATTTTGTGGGTTCGACTCCCACCAAGGGTACTGGGCGTTTGCCCAAATATGCTCTCGTGGCGGAACGGTATACGCACTAGACCGAGGATCTAGTTTTTGTGGGTTCGACTCCCACCGAGAGTACCAGGGTCGTTAGCCCAATGGTAGAGTGGCTGCCTTTTAAGCAGACAGATCAGAGTAACTCCTAGCGGAGACGCTTTGCGAACGAATCTCTGGCGGCCCACCAAATTTTGGATGGTGGACATTGCCCACTCTACATATGTTTTCTGGGTTGTTAGCTAAGTGGTACAGCAGCCGTCTCTTAAACGGAAGAGCGTAGGTTCGAATCCTACACAGCCCATGGACTTTTAAGTCCCTTGCCCCTGTGATGCAACTGGTAGACATGATCCGCTTAAAACGGATTTGTTGCAGGTTCGACTCCTGTCAGGGGTATGGCAGTAATGCCAATAGCAACAAACTTACAAAAGGAGGTGAATCCGATGAAGCTTGCAGAAGCCTTAATGCAACGGGCAGATTGTCAGAAGAGAATTGCTCAGCTGCGTCAGCGTTTGACCCGCAGTGCCAAGGTCCAGGAAGGTGAACAGCCTCCCGAGAACCCCCAAGAGCTGTTGTCAGAGGTGGATACTGTAATTACTGAACTTACCCGTTTGGTGCAGCGGATCAATCAGACTAATGGGCACCTCGATTAATTCAAAAATAGAGTCTCAATATGAGATCATGGTTACGGATTAGGGTTGACAGGGAGACTTCTGATGGGACAACAAGGATTTTGGGATTTTGAGACCCGTCATCAAAAGCT